>JAZRPX010000205.1:0-1415 GCA_045649445.1 Acutalibacteraceae bacterium
GTGTGCCTGTTGCAGCGCCTAGTGCTAATATTTCAGGTGGCGTAAGCCCTGTAACTGCCGAGCATTGTATTGCCGATTTATCTGGCAGAGTTGATGCGATTTTAGATGGTGGCAAATGCGAAGTTGGTCTTGAATCAACCGTTATTTTAATGGTTGGTGATACCCCTCGGCTTTTGCGTCCTGGGTTTGTAACTCCTGAAGAAATAACTGAAAAAATCGGTGAAATTATTGTTGATAATGCAATTTTAAACCCATTAAAAAAGGATGAAAAAGTGCTTTCTCCTGGGCTTAAATATAAACATTATTCGCCAAGCGCTAAAGTTATTATTATTGATGCAGATGATGAAAAATATTTTGATTTTGTAAATAACTTTGAAGGCGAAAATGTTTTTGCGTTGTGCTTTGAAGAAGATGTAGAAAAAATAGATAAACCGAGTTTAACATTTGGCAGTAGTGATGATGAAAGCGCTGCAGCGGCTAATCTTTTTTATAATTTGCGCGAGTTTGATAGGTTAGGCGCAAAGGTTGTTTTATCGCGTATGCCTTCTAAATCAGGCGTTGGTCTTGCAGTTGTAAATCGTCTTCTTCGCGCCGCAGGTTTTGAGGTGGTGCGCTTATGAAAATCATAGGGCTTACAGGCGCATCAGGTAGTGGAAAATCAGTTATTGCAAAAATGCTTGGCTTTCCAATTGTTGATGCAGACAAAGCAGCTCGTAAAGCAGTTGAAATTGATGAATGTTTGGCAAGTTTAGTTGAAAGTTTCGGTGAAGAAATTTTAAATAAAAACAAAACTTTAAATAGAAAAGAATTAGCAAAAAGAGCGTTTGTGTCACGTGAAAAAACAGAAAAATTAAACTGTATAACTCACCCGTTTATAATAAAAATTATGAATGATGAGGTAGATGAGCATAAAAACAATGGTGAAAAGGCCGTTGTTCTTGATGCTCCACAACTTTTTGAAGCGCATTGTGAAAAAATGTGCGATGTGGTTATTGGCGTTTTAGCTGATAAGGATTTGAGAAAGAAAAGAATAATGGCTCGTGATAAAATTAGTGAAAATGATGCTGATTTGCGTTTGTCAGCGTCAAAAAGCGACGAGTTTTTTAAAGAAAATTGTGATTATATTATTATGAACAATGATAATATTGATGATTTAGAGAAATCAGTTAAAAAAATACTTACGAAAATAGGTTTGAAATGAAAAAAATACTTAAATTTATTCTGTGGGTGATGATTTTTTGCCTTTTATTTTCCGGTGTAAAAAATGGTTATAAAAAGGTGCAAAAATATATTTATCCACTCACTTATAGAGAAATAATAAATAAATATAGTTATGAATATGACCTTGATAGCAAAACAGTTTTTGCGATAATAAAATGCGAAAGTGGATTTGATGAAACGGCAGTTTCTTCAAT
>JAZRPX010000206.1:0-2854 GCA_045649445.1 Acutalibacteraceae bacterium
GATCAGCACATGTCAGGAAGCGAATTTAAAGGCTTCTCGCACCAGACCGTCAACGCCCTTCAGCTTGCCGACGGCAGAATTCTCCTGTTCTACACCACCACCGATTTCGGCAGCTACGGCGACAAACCGATTGAAAACATAAACGAGCTTTTAGCCGCTCCCGGGATCGTGATGTACCGTATTTACGAAAACGGCCATTGGATTACCGGATACTATCCCGAAGAAACCGAGTATGAAGGAATGGACAAATGGTACGGACAGAGACTGCTGGACATCAACATGACGGATACCGACGGCAAAACACACCATCCGGAACATAATTTTCAAGATAATCAAGACCTTTTTCAGTGAGATGAATACCTGTGAACGGGTGAGCAGTTGTAACAATATCATAACTCTTTTGATGCTTAACCATATCAGCAGTTACAGAGCCACCTTGAACATTTAAAATATGACTTGCATATTTTTTCATATCTTCAATAAAGCCAAGAGGAGCATTAAGTGTACCAGGTTCATCAAGCAAAAGACCAATACCAAGATCCATTTTCAAGAATGTGAATCCCATTTCCATTCTCTTCTTTAATGCGTGACCCATATCAGTACCTGTATGCTTACCATCAACATCAGTATCACAATAAACTCTGATTTCATCACGGAATTTACCACCTAACAATTGATAAAGTGGAACACCATAAGCTTTACCAGCCAAATCCCAAAGCGCGATTTCAACACCTGAAACACCGCCGCCTTGACGAGAATGACCGCCAAATTGTTTGATTTTTCTAAAGATTTTATCAACATTACAAGGGTTTTCGCCTAAAATACGGCTTTTGAGCATAAGCGCATAAGTTTTAGAAGAAGCGTCACGCACTTCACCGTAACCAACTAATCCCTGATTGGTTTCAATTTTGATAAGGGTGCATCTTTTTGGTGCGCCATCAATATCAACGAAACGCATATCAGTAATTCTTAAATCTGATGGATTTGAACATTTGTTAAAACTCATAAATTTTACTCCTTGAATAAATTTTATTTTTGTAGTATAATTTTACTTACAAAAGAATTATACCTTTTTTAAAGGTATTTTTCAACAATTATATTATCAACTTTGCAAACTATATTTTTACGAGGTTTTTTATGAGTGATAAAAACAAACACGATTTTTTGCTAGCTGCAAACGAAGTAAAGGTTATGGATATCGGCAAAAGAGAGCTTAGAGAACATCGCCATTCGAAGTTCGAAATTGTACATTTTAGAAAAGGCACAGGGGTTTATTCTGTTAATGGGCACAACTACTCTATAAAGCCCGATGATGTTTTTGTTTTCTCTTCAAACGAGCAACATTGCATAACTGAAATTATTGAGCCACTTGAATTTGTTAATATTCATTTTGAGCCAAGATTTTTCTGGGGTTCAAGAAACGAAAGTTTTTCTGATGCCGGAATGTTTTTTTATCATTCTGATGGTTTTACTTGCAGACTTTCAAGAAGTTCTAAATCAACTAACTATATTGCTTGTTTGATTGAAGGAATTTTATATGAAACAAAGCACAAAAAACAAGAATATAAAATGATGGCAAGAGCCAAACTTACTGATATTTTAGTAACGCTTATTCGTGAATATAAATATGCAAATGAAAATATGCAAAAAAGTTCATCTAATGTAAAAGCCGTTAAAACTGCTATGGACTTTATTCACAAACATTTGACAGAAAAAATCACTCTAGAAGATATTGCAACAAATTCTAGAATGAGCCGAAGCAGATTTTCAACTGTTTTTAAAGAAACAATGGGTATTACGCTATGGGATTATGTTTGCGAAAAACGAATTGAGCTTGTTATGAAAAAATTAGAAAAAAACGAAGAAGCTTCTATGTTAGATATTGCGCTTGAATGCGGATTTAACAACACCGCAAATTTTAACAAAGCATTTAAAAAGCAAACAGGTATCACCCCAAAAGAATACAAACTTCACGGCAACGCATTTTTATATTAAAAAAACAAAAACCGCTTATCTTTCGATAAGCGGTTTTACTATTTTATTTCATCTGTTCTATCTAATAAATAATCAACGCTAACGTTATAATAATCAGCAAGTTTTATTAAAGTTTCGGCAGTTAAAGAAATCACACCTGTTTCATATTGAGAATATGTGTTTTGCGAAACGTTTAAATATTCAGCAACAGTCTTTTGACTTATATCTTTATCTTCACGAATTGCACGCAAATTTTTAAAAATCATATTATCATCTCCTGATAATATAATAAAGTATCTGTCAAAAAGATATTGACTTTTATCTGTAATACAGATAAAATATTAAAAAAGCATAGCTTTCTGATTGCTGCAACACACAACAAAAACCGCTTAATCATTGCGATTAAGCGGTTTTAATCTTTTGTATAAACCAATATATCTTCAACCTTACATTCTAATATGTTACACAAGTCATTGAGCGTTACTGTTGTAATTGGTTTATCATGCTTCAATCTATCAAGCAAACTTCTGCTTAAATTATATTGATTAACCAATTTATATGTTGAAATATTCTTTTTCTTTATTGTATCAAAGAAAGGTTTATAAGAAATCATTTTTATCACTCTCCCTAATACAATAATATTTTATACTCATCATATTGACAATTGTCGTTATATAGAGTATAATTATTATGCTGATAAAAAAGCATAGCTTTCTGATTGCTGCGACACACAACAAAAACCGCTTAATCATAACGATTAAGCGGTTTTACTTTGCATAAATTCTACTTGTTTGTAGCTAAATTACATAAGTTTTGATGGATTAATTTTCACACCAGGACCCATTGTAGTAGCAACAACACAAGATTTGATGTACTGACC
>JAZRPX010000207.1:0-10231 GCA_045649445.1 Acutalibacteraceae bacterium
CCCGTCCGCCACTAAGTTAAATCATCTTCATCCCGAAGGAATCTGTCGAAATAACTCCGTTCGACTTGCATGTGTTAGGCACGCCGCCAGCGTTCGTCCTGAGCCAGGATCAAACTCTCTGTTATATGGTATTAATACATCTTTTAAAGATGAACTAATCTTTACAACAGACAAGCTTTTCGCTCATCTAACTTTACGCTAACGCTTTGCGTTCGCTTCTTTGTATCTTGTCCAGATACTTACTTTGGTTTCAAGATTTTATTACTCAAAATAATCTCTTGGGTCCCTATGCATTGTTTAATTTTCAAGGTACTTTTTGCACCCGCTCTCTTGCGAGCGCTTGACTATATTACCACATCCATCTCCCTTTGTCAAGCATTTTTTTCAACTTTTTTTAAAAAATTTTTTCTTTTTTCATTTTTAACATTTTTTTGCCTCTTTCTCCCTATATATTGTGCTACTTTACTATATTCTATACTATTCCTCTTCCTCTCCTTTCTTCTATTTCTTTATTTATATATTATATATACATTATATATTCTAATACATATTAAAAAAACCACTCTTTCGAGTGGTTTTTCGTTTTTATTTTAATTGCGCTAATTTCATTCTTAAATCAAGCAAGTCTTTAACATCTGATTTATCATCATAATTTACATCATAATATACTAAATCTACATTTTTAAGTTTTTTAACAAGCATATTTCTCATATACAAGACATCTGTTAAATTAACTAAATCATCGCCGTTAACATCATTATTAAGATAAAAATCTTTTGGCTCAATAGCATCTGGCGACTCTTTGCCACTTAAAACACTTTCGGTAATATATTTCGCTAATCCTTCACCGAGTGTTTTTGCTTCTTTCACATTAGGATGATAACCTATACCAGTAGTTGATATCGGTGTTGGTTCTGCATAGTACACCTTTTCATTTACTGCCACAGTGCGTTTAACTGCCTTGCTTAATTTAAAATATTGCCCCGAACTTCTTAAATTAATATCTTTTGCGTATCCCATTAAAACAATATAACAATCTTTATTGAAAGAGCGAATTTTATCAATATATCTTTGCACGCTTGCATAAGTTTCTCTATCTTCTACGATTATTTTATTATTAAAAGAATAGTTTTGGTCGTTTATACCAAGCTCAATTACAACCACATCGGCAATATACTGTGAATTATCATAAGCGATATCTTGCAAAACTGTTGCTTTATCAAGATAATCATACATATTTTCACTAACACCTCTAACCGCGCCTACATAATAGCCATAGCCCGGAATTGCACAAGTTGAAATCTCTGCTCCGAGTTTTCTTGCGCAATACATATTATAAGAATGATAATAAACATCGCTAAATCCACTAACATTTCCATGCTCTGGGTCTGAACCAACGCCACAAGAATAAGAATCGCCTATAAACTGAATCTTAAAATCTTTACTCTTTGGTTTTTCGAGTAATTCGCCATCAAACTGCAAACTTTTGAAAACTATCTGATTAAACGCTTGAGAATTTTGCTTTGTAACTTCAATTTTATGAACGCCTTTATTCAAACCTTCGGCAATTGTAACGGTATGCTCTCCTTCGGTATTTACTGCCACAAGAGAATGATTATCAAAATCATCATCTATGATAACACCGATTCTGCCTTTTTGACCTGCCCAATCAAGTGTTAATTTAACATCGCCCTCGCAATCAAGCGAAACAGAAAAACCACCACCTGCAAAATCAACTTCAAGGCCTCTTTGTGTAAAAGCCGCGCGTGACTCTATTTTAACATTTTCTGTATGATTTTTAAGAACAAACTCACTATCCTCTGCGCAAACAGTTGCAGGCGCAACACATAAAGCTATCATCATTACAAGTGTTAAAACAATACAAATTAGTTTTTTCATTAAACATCAACTCTTATTCATATATTTTTTTAATTTGTGCGCGAGAAATATCGCTATCTGAATAATCAATATCTGCGCAAACAACTGGATTCACTAATTTAAGAAAACTTGAAAACTTTATACTAAAATCATTCATTTCAACAATTGAAATATCAGTATCAAGTTTATTAGCAACACTTTTATAGAGTTTCAAAATGCTTTCACTATCAAAGTCTTTAATATGCTCATTCAACAATGTTGACAAAAGTTTTTCTCTGTTTTGGCGCTTTTCTTCACCATTTTTCCAATTATCATATCTTAAAAACTGGCAATATTGATTTCCATTTAACTTTTGTTTTCCCGCGATAAGATTAGTAATTAAGTTTCCTTCCTTATTAGAAAACTGCATTTTGTTTTCAATATTATAATCAACACCGCCAAGTTTATCAACAAAGGTTTCAACTTCTGACAAAGAGCCACTAATATACTTATCAACCTTAATGCCATAATGATTAACAATGGCATCTCTTAAATAACTTGCGCCGCCAAAGAGAAAATGTTCTTTTGCGCTCAACTTTTTATCTTTGCCGATAATTTCTTCATCAGCAGAAATTTCACCAATGGTTATTACATTATTTTCACCATCAACGCCAACAAGAGTGAATATTGGGTCAAGATTATCATTATCTTTATCGACAACGCAAACCAAAGCATTAACAAAAAAACGTTGCTTTTCAGCCGATAATTCGGTTTCAATTTGATTCTTATTTATCTCGTTAGAAGCGTAAATAAAAGTAAGTACACAGCCAACTAAAAGAAAAACTGCAAGCAAACAACACAAAACGATTTTTAAAACCTTATATTTATTATCGTTTTCAGTTGCGCTGTAATATGTTCTGTTTGGTGACATTAAAATAAAAACCTCTCATTATTTTATTCTTTTAATAATAGCAGAAAACAACATAGTAATTATTGCCCCTGCAAATTGATAAATAATAACATTCTGGATACTAATTAAATCAAATGTTTTACCTAAAATTGCACAGAAAACACCAAATCCTAAACCTAAGCAACAAAGAACTATTTGAATTATCATTGTTACAGAAACTTTGGTTTCTAACTTTTTACAAGCAATTATAAGATTAGCAAGAGTTGCAAATCTTCCACCAAACGCCAAAAGACTATCGGCTTTTTTAGAAGGACGAGTAATCTCCTCATAACATTCTGTAGTTTGTGCTTCCATAACCAAAACATAATCGCTTGGAATCTCGAATACTTTTTCAATCAATTCAGGTGTAATGTTAGGGTCGTTTGTTTTTACTGCTAATGTAACGCCATTCACCGCGAGGTTATAAACCGCATCTTCAATATCAGGGTCGATAGATCTATATTTAAGAGCAAATATACCGCAAACTTCATCTTCAATTGCAGTGTAAACAATAAACAAATCTTCTTTTGAAGCGCGTAATTCTAAATCGTCATCAGCAAGACCGCAAACGCCATAAGCATCCATAAATCGACGATTACCCACTCTAACAATTTTGCCTTCTACATTACCTGTAAGACCGAAGCCATCTTCATAAACTATATCTGTAACAGGCGGCAACATTTTTCTTCTGCTTGCAATCATTTTATCAAACACATCTGCAAGCGGACCACCTGCTGCAATGGTTAACGCAGCAGATTTCAAAATAATCTCTTCAATTGAAGCATCGCCGATTGCACTAAGATTTTTCATCTCAATACTTCCTGCAGGGAAAAGTTTTTCTGCTTCAACAACAACACATTCTGTATCACAGAATTCTTGTACACTCGCATAACTTGTTAAAAGACCATCTTGTTGTCTAAAACCGATTGCCGCTTTTTTGATAGGAGAATTAACTATCATAATTGCGCAAATTGGTGTTGAAAGTAATGCAACTGCTGCTGAATAAGCGCAAGCGCTCATAACATCTTTAGTTGAGAAATAAACAAATCCAAATGTTAAAATTGAAGCGATGAAAGAAATCAACGCAAAGATTTTTGAAACATTATCTGATGGGTCTTCACAATATGAATTTTTAAGATAATTCTGCAAATTTATAGTGCCTTTTGAAACTGCAGTGTAAGGTGCGCCTATAAAATCATCGTTTTCCAACATTTCGCTTAATTTTTCATCTGCTAAAGAGCAAGAATATTTAACCGATGTTGTTGCAACAAGTCTAAAGTTTGATTTTATTCTCATAACCATTGATTTTTTGCCAATCAAACTCAAGATATATGCAAAAATCAAACCTGCTGTATAAAACGGAATAGCATCTGCATTGCTATTTAATTGTGGCACAAATGCCAAACCACTTTGCAAAGCAACAAAAACAGTTGCAACGGAAAGCGCTGAATCTGCGCTTGGCCTAAATGTTAAAGCGCCACCCAAACCACTGAAAAACGCAGTTATATTAATAATTATCGCAAACAATAAAACTGATGCGTTAGCAATTAAAAATCCATTAAGGTTTTCTATTGGTGAAATTGCAGGAATCAAATTGATATCAAGAGATGGTAAAACGCTGACAACAAAACTTAATATAAAAGCAATTATTGTAAGCAAAAGACGATTTGAAACTCTTTTCAAACTTAAATCCAAATCAAATCTTACTGCCTCTTCATCTTCAATACTGCTATAATCATCAATAACTTCATCTTCTTCATCAATAACAGTTTCTGAATAATCAAAGCCGATTTCTTCAACTGGTCTTATAGATTTTCTTGAAAAGCGATTATTGCTCGTACTTGCAACTTCTGTTTCAAGACTAACTGCTTCTTCTATTTTATGATTTACAAAAACCTCATCAGCAGGAATCTCTTCTACTACTTCTTCAATTTCAACATCATTATTAAGAACATCAGGTTGACTTTCAATTATATTTTTAGTTTTTTCTTCATCTTCATATTTTTCATTTAAAGATTCAAAAAATTCTTCTGTTTCAGGTTGCTCTTCAGGAATTTCATCAACAACATTGATTTTTACATTTTCATTTTCTTCTTTTTCTTCAGGTTTTTTGAAAATCGAAAACTCATCTTCATCTTTTGTTAAATCTTTGAATTTATTACCGAGTCTGAAACCTAAATTTGATTTCATATCATCATTATTAATCTCATCAACACTTAATAAATGCTCTGGCTTATGGTCTTTATGAATTCTTATTTCAGAAAAATCTTCTTCAAAAACTTTATCAGTTTCATCTGTTTCATCAACTATCGGCTTTTTACTAACTGCATCTAAAAGTGTTTGCTTATCAAAAACTATTGTTTCTTCTGGAGCATCTTGCACCTCTTGTTTTGGCTCTTGCACAACTTCTTTGATTTCATCAATAGTTCTGCTTTCAAAAACTTCCTCAACGCTTTTTACTTCAGGTTCTTTTTCTTCATTAACAACAGTAAACCCATCAACGATTTCTGTCTTCTTCGGGGTGCTTTCACCTAATATTCTTTGATTTATCTGTGATAAAAAATCATCGGCTGAAAGGTCAGCATATTCGGTTTTGCGCGATTTTACCTGTTCATAAAAAACTTGGTCATCTATTTTAGTTTCTTCGCTTTTTTCAAAAGCTGCAAAATCTTCGGCTTCTGTTTCAAAAAGGTTAAGTTGACTTTCTTCTTCGCTTGACTTTGGCGCTTGAAAATTTGAAACATCATTTTCTGCTTCAAAAGTTTCTTCTGCCGCTTTTGGTGAAGCAACATAATTTTCGCCTGTCATCGCTTTAACTTCATTCAAAATATCTTCAACAGAAAATCTCTCGTTCATCATATTACCCCTTTTCTTTATTTACTGCGACTATTCACAACACTATACATTGAAACGCCTGCCGCAACTGATGCGTTCAATGAGTTGATTTTACCAAACATAGGAATTTTAACAAGAAAATCACATTTTTCTTTAACGAGTCTTCCAATGCCTTTGCCTTCGTTTCCGATAACAATGGCAGTATCACTCTTAAAATCGGTTTTAAAAATATCTTCGCCATTCATATCAGCGCCGTAAACCCAAATACCGTTTTCTTTTAAAGTATCAATAGCGCTAGGCAAATTTGAAACACGAGCAACCTTTACATATTCAGCTGCGCCACAAGCAGTTTTATAAACAGTATTATTAATACCAACGCTATGGCGTTTTGGAATAACAATTCCATGAACACCACAACATTCTGCTGTTCGAATGATTGCGCCAAAATTATGAGGGTCTTCAATTTCATCAAGCACTAAAATGAATGCTTTTTTATCATCATTTTTAGCCGTTTCAATAATTTCTTCTAATTCAACATAGTTGCCCGAAGAAACAACAATTGCAACGCCCTGATGATTAACACCAGGCAACTTAAAATCTAGTTTCTGCCTTGGCATTTCTTTAACAGGGATTTTTCGTTTTTTACATTCTGCAATAATAGGCGTTACCGAACCACCGGCACCCGAAGCCACCATCAAAAACTCAATTTCCCTACCCGAGCGCAAAACTTCTTTAACTGCGTTTCTGCCGGCAACAACATCGCTTGGGATTTTATCTTCAAAAGGCATAAATCCAACCCTTTCTAAAAACTCAAATTATAGTTAGTTTTATTATAACATAAGTAGTTCAAAATTTAAATACTTATTTGCGATTTTTTTGTAAATTTTTCATTATTTTATGCAACATCTATTGTTTCGCAATTTTTTCATTTCAATATGTTGTATTTTACAAACAAAAAGAGTTGCTATCTAGCAACTCTTTTTATTCTACATATTTTTTTAATTCAATTAAATCATCAATAACAGGAAACGAGAACTCCTCTAACGCTTTCTTTGAATAATGACCGCCCGAAAATAAAATGCAATCACAACCAACATCTAAAGCAGTTTCTACATCTGCCTTTGTATCTCCTATATAAAGCACTTTCCCTTTATCAAAATCTCTAACCAAATCAATCGCTCTTTGCGATTTAGAGCCAACATAAACATCATCATTTCCGCTGACTTCTTCAAAATAATCTCTAACGCCTAGTTTTTCAACTTGAGCGTTTAACATTCCTTTTTCAAAAGCCGAAACAATAGACTGTTTTACACCTGCATTTTTGAAAAATTCTAACATTTCTATAGCGTTTTTATGAAGCCCAACTTTATCTGCAAATTTTGGATAGTTTTTATGAAAGTTTTCAGTGCAACTCTCATAATCAATGCTTTCTTTTCTTGATAAAAACAGATTTTCATAATACTTTTTGATTGGCATATCCATATGTGCAAAATATTCATCTTTATTAGTTTTTTGCAAACCTAATTTTTCAAGCAAAACATTTACACAATCAATAGAAGCATCAACATCATCTAAAAGCGTTCCGTTCCAATCCCATAAAACATAAGAATATTTCATTATTTTTCCTCTTTATCAAGATCATCAAGATCAAACGGTGTATGTTGATAAACAATATGATTTACCCAGTTTGAGAACAAAAGCGAAGCAGCGCTTCTCCAATTCATAATTGGCAATTTATTTGCATTATCATTAGGAAAATAATTTTCAGGCACTTCTATTTTTATACCTTTTTCCAAATCGCGAGCATACTCTCCTGCGAGGGTGCATCTATCATATTCAGAATGGCCTGAAACAAAGAACTTTCTACAAGCTCTATCAGCGCAAATATGAACGCCTGCTTTTTCAGAAAATGTTAACAAATCAAGGTCATCTACTCGTTTGATATCTTCGATATCATTATAAGTATATCTTGAATGAGGCGCTAAAAATGTATCATCAAAACCACGAAGCAATGGATGAGTTGGAATTAAAACCTCATGAGAATAAATTCCAAAAAGCTTATCTTCACGATACTTTTTATCAATACCATAATGATAATAAAGCCCTGCTTGAGCGCCCCAACAAATATACATTGTTGAATAAACATTTTTGTTAGCCCATTTTAAAATATCACAAAGCTCATTCCAATAATCAACTTCTTCAAATTTTAAATGTTCAACCGGCGCACCCGTAACAATCAATCCATCATAACGTTTTTCTTTTATCTCATCAAACGTTTTATAAAACGATAACAAATGTTGTTTTGAAACATTTTTTGCTTGATAAGTAGCAGTTTGCAACAAATCAATTTCAATTTGCAATGGTGTGTTACCAAGCAAACGGAGCAGTTGAGTTTCTGTTTCAATTTTTGTTGGCATCAAATTCAAAATAAGAATTTTCAAAGGACGAATATCTTGAGTATTCGCTCTTTTTTCTGTGATAACAAAAATATTTTCATTCTCAAGAATTTTCGCTGCTGGTAACGCATCGGAAATTTTAATAGGCATATTTTTTACCCCTTAATAAAACTAAAAATTAAAGATCTTTTTCATGAAGAACAACACCATCGGCTTTAAGTTGATTTTGCAACTTTTCAACATCTAAAGACTTGAAATCATCAGTCATAGCCGCCGCTGTTCCTGCTGCTTGACCTGAAACTGCACACACAGGAATAACACGAGTTATATCCCACATATCTTCTGTTACAGAAATACATCTACCTGCAGTTATAAGGTTTTTAATATTCTTTGCATAAAGACAAGAATAAGGCAATTCAAATACAGGGCCTCTTCTTCTCCAATCGGAAAACATACCAACTGAATCAGAAAACTCTTTATGCACTTCTTTTTCATCTAAAACATAATCAGAAATGAGTTTCCTTGTCATTCTAACTTGTGGAATTGTTGCTATTTTACCCATATTGTAACTCTCGCAAATTTCGCCACGTTTTAAGAAATCATCAAGAGTATATTTATGAGATTTACAAGTAACCTCTGACATTTCTTTAGCATCAAGCCCTGTAAATCTTGTAAGAGTTTTTTCGAGTTCTCTTTGTTCAGGAGATTTAAGGTCTTCAGGCAATTCAGAAAAACCGAGCATTTTCAAATTGTATTTATTATCTTTATGGAAATAATACCAACCTGCCAAAATATTGCCTTTTGTATAAGTATCGGTTTCAACTTCTGTTAATTTGCAAATATCAGCATCGCCCGAACAATCGATAACAGTTTTTGAAACAACTGCTTGTCTGCCAGATTTGTTTTCAATAATAACAGAAGAAATTTTGTTTTGTTCAACAATCGCATCGCAAACAGAAGTGCCGTAAAGAATTTCAACGCCTTCTTCTAATAACAATTGTTCCATCAAAATAGCAAAAACATTAGCGTTATATTGAATTTCATATCTACGCTCTTTTTTCTCTTCGAGAGTGCCATTTTCGAGCCAACCTTTTGGATATTTATCTTCATAGCCATGCTTCATTGAAAGATGAAGAAGTTCTTCTGAAATACCAAAAGACACTTGTTTACCCTCGCCATCGCAGATTGGAAGATAAATTGTTATAATACCTAAAGTTGCAAGGCCACCCAAAGCAAATTGTTTTTCAATCAAAAGAACTTTTTTAGCGCCTGTTCGTTTAGCCGCAAGAGCCGCAGAAACACCTGCAACGCCGCCACCAACTACAACGACATCATATTCACCATAAATTTTAGTTTCTCTCGCTTTTTCAATAATAAAGCCCATGCTTTTCACCTTATTTCAAATAGTTTTCAATAGCTGTTAAATCGAGTTCATCATAATTTTTCAAGAAATCATATACAACCTCTGCAATTGCCTTGCAACCGTTTTCATCATCAGATTCAATGTTGAGTGGCATAATAGGGTCATGCACAGAAAGACGAAGCAAGAACCAACCATTGTTAACAGAAATTCTAATACCCTCATGGTTATCAGGAGCAATTGCCAAACCTTTTTCTTCTCCATAACGGAACAAATCAGCAATAACCTTTTCGCCGTAAGCTCTAAAATCATCAACCTTGATTTTAAAACGAAGTTCAACCAAATCTTTTGGCTCTTTGAGAGAAGAAATCAAATCAGCAATTGTTTTATTTTCTTTTTTAAGATTAGCCATTTTAATAATGATTTTTGTGATAAGATAAGCGCCATCATCAAGGAAATAATTTTCTTTAAATGCAGCATGTCCTGATGTTTCAATTGCCAAAGGAGCAGAAATGCCTTCTTTTTCAAGACGAATTGCCTCATCAATTACATTTTTATATCCACGTTTAAATCTTAAATGCTTACCGCCTAAATCTTCTTCGATAAATGTTTTTAACCCACTTGATGTTACAGAGTCAGTAACAACTGTGCCGCCTTGATTATTTTCAAGCGCAATAGCAGCAGCAAGCGCAACAATACGGTTTCTGTTGATCTCTTTACCATCACTGCTTACGCAAGATGCTCTATCAACATCAGTATCAAAAATAACGCCTAAATCAGCATTATGTTTTACAGTTGCATCAGAAATTGCTTTCATAGCAACTTCATTTTCAG
>JAZRPX010000208.1:0-4021 GCA_045649445.1 Acutalibacteraceae bacterium
GCTTATGTCTGGTGCCACCGAACTTTTATATCATATTGTGTTTTCAACTGCGGTTTTTAGTTTTGAAATAATCTTTTTTTCAAGGCGCGAGATATAACTTTGTGATATGCCTAAAATATCGGCAACTTCCTTTTGTGTATGCTCTTCATAACCACAAAATCCAAATCTCATTTGGCAGATTATTCGTTCTCGCTCGGGTAGGTCGTTAACAAGTTCTAAAACAATTCTGCGTTCATCTTGCAATTCAACATTATGTCCCACAAGGTCTGGCTCTGAACCTAAAACATCAGAAAGCAGTAACTCGTTACCATCCCAATCAACGTTTAGTGGCTCATCAAAAGAAACTTCCGTTTTTATTGTGTTTGTTTTGCGAAGATACATTAAAATTTCATTTTCAATACATCTTGAGGCATAGGTAGCGAGTTTGATTTTTTTATCTGGCTTGAATGTTTTAACTGCTTTCATAAGACCGATTGTACCGATTGAAATTAAGTCTTCAATTGATGCGCTAGCTGCATCAAATTTTCTTGCGATGTAAACAACAAGACGAAGATTGTGAATAATCAGTGTGTTTTTTGCATCTTCATCACCTTCACACGCAAGTTCAACTGCTTTTATTTCTTCTTCGGCGTCAAGAGGGGGTGGCAATGTTTGTGGACCGTTTATATAAAAAATTTTAGAACTAGAGAAAAATCTATTAAAAATCTCTTTGAAAAATAACTTTAATTTGAATAAAAACATAATGCTACTCCTTAAATTCAATAATTTCAGGCGATAAAATTGCGCCGTATTGATTATGTAGTTTTTGCTCGCATATACCAATTGTAATTTCAGGGATTGTGATAAATTTATTGTTGTTTAAATATTTGAAAAGGGTTGGTTTAAACGCGAAAATCGTTCCATTTCCTGAAATGGTGGTTATCGGTATAAGATAGGTTTTGGGATTTAATTCTAAAATGGGTTTTAAAATTTCTTTTTCAATTATTGCAACGGGGCAATTAAAATAAGGGTCTAAAAGTGAGTTGCCTGTATCGTTAACACCCGAAAATGCAACTGATGTGCCTTCAAATTCAACTATGCAACTAAAAATTTCTGCTTCTTTTGTTGCGCCTTTTTTGAAAAGTAGTAAAAGTTTAATAAAAAGATAAATTATCGCTGTTGAAAATATAAGAATTAAAGGTGAAATATTAAAATAAGCAACGCCGTTTAGATAAATTACATTTTTGAGATTAAAAATTTCTAAAACGCTTAAAACCCCACCGCCAAAAATGTAAGTTATGCATATGAGTGAGAGTGAAAGTTTTAAAAATCTAATTTTGTTTTTATATGAAAAGGTAATAAGCACTATTAGTAAGCAGATTATTATTCTTACAAGAATTGCAACTATAAAAAACATTTTTGGTAAAAAAATAGTTAGCGCTGTAAATCCACCAAAAATTGCGCCGAGTATCATTCTGTATGTTTTGGGCCTGAATTTGAAACAAGCGCAAACACATAAAAGCAAAAAATATGTAACTATTGAGTTAAGAAAAATTAGTATATCGGCATAAACAATCAACTTTATCACCGATTTAATTTTAGCAAATAAAAAACGCAGTTTTTGTCATAAAAAAGTGATAAAAAATATTTTTACTTTACATAAAAATATGGTGGTTTTTCGGTTATGTAAATTAAAATTAATGGAAAAAGCGTAAAAACCTATTGATAAAGCCAAATAATTTTTAACATTTTCAACATAGTTTTCAACACTGCAGTTTTATGTAAACCTATTGTAACAATTTTTTAACTTTTTTATAAAAAATATTGCTAAATATTCTTGTAAATTTTCGAATATTTGATATAATGTATTATGTATGAATATGCAATTTTATTTTAAAGGATAGATATATTTATGTTAGACACAAAAAAACTTAGGAATGTTGCAATTATCGCTCACGTTGACCACGGCAAAACAACACTCGTTGACGAGATGTTAAAACAGTCTGGTACCTTTAGAGAAAACGAAGCGGTAGCAGAGCGAGTTATGGACTCGAATGATTTGGAAAGAGAACGCGGAATTACTATTCTCGCTAAAAATACAAGTATTTTTTATAAAGACCATAAAATCAATATTGTTGACACCCCTGGCCACGCTGATTTCGGTGGCGAGGTTGAGCGTATACTTTTAATGGTAGATGCTGTTGTATTATTAGTTGATGCTTTTGAGGGTTGTATGCCTCAAACTCGTTTTGTTCTTAAAAAAGCGCTTGGACTTGGTAAAAAGCCAATCGTTGTATTAAATAAAATTGATAGAGATGGCGCAAGACCTGTTGAGGTTGTTGATGAAGTGCTTGACTTGTTTATTGAACTCGGCGCAGATGATGACCAACTTGAATTCCCAGTTGTTTATGCTTCAGGCAGAGCAGGTTATGCGTCTTTAGATCCTGATGTAAAAGGTGAAGATTTGCGTCCGCTTTTAGATATGATTATCGATGAAGCGCCAGCGCCAAGTAATGACCCTGAAGGTCCTTTGCAACTTCTTTTCTCTAACATTGATTATGATGATTATGTTGGTAGAATAGGTATCGGCAGAGTTGAGCGTGGTATTGTAAAGGTTAATGATAGAGTTGTTCTTTGTAAACAAGATGATACACAGCAAAATGTTAAAATCTCTCGTCTTTACACTTTCAGTGGCTTAAATAGAGTTGAAGCAAGTGAAGCAGTAGCAGGTGATATCGTTTGCGTTTCTGGTATTGAAGACCTTAATATCGGTGAAACTGCTTGTGACCCTGAATGTGTTGAAAAGATGGATTTCGTTAAAATAGATGAGCCAACAATTGCGATGAATTTTATTGTTAATGATTCTCCGTTTGCTGGTAAAGAAGGTAAGTTTGTTACATCTCGTAATCTTCGTGATAGACTTTTTAAAGAAGTTGAAACAAATGTATCAATGAGAGTTGAAGAAACTGATTCTGCTGATACATTTAAAGTTTCAGGTAGAGGCGAATTGCATTTGTCAATTCTTATTGAAACAATGCGCCGTCAAGGTTATGAATTCCAAGTTTCTCGCCCACAAGTTATTTATAAAAAAGGTCCTAATGGCGAACTTTTAGAGCCAATTGAACTTTTGATGATAGAAGTTCCTGAAAATTATGTTGGAGCAGTTATGGAGAAGCTCGGTAATAGAAAAGCAGAGCTTATCAATATGGGAACAAGAGAAACAGGTATGACTCATCTTGAGTTTAAAATTCCTGCTCGTGGTCTTATGTCTTACAGAAGTGAGTTTTTAACCGATACTAATGGTAACGGTATTATGAACCATATTTTCTCTGCTTATGAAGAGTATAAGGGTGATATTGAACAACGCCCATCTGGCTCAATTGTTGCTTTTGAAACAGGTACAACAACTTCTTATGGTCTTTATAACACACAAGACCGTGGTAGATTGTTTGTTGGCGCAGGTGTTGAAGTTTATGAAGGTCAAATCGTTGGCGAAAGTCCAAAAGCAGAAGATTTGGTTTGCAATGTTTGTAAGAAAAAACAAGTTACAAATATGCGTTCTTCAAGTTCTGATGAAGCGTTGAGATTAACTCCACCATCAATTCTATCTCTCGAGCGTTCACTCGAATTTATCAAAGATGATGAGTTAGTAGAAGTAACCCCTGAATCAATTAGACTTCGTAAAATGGTTCTTTCAAAAGAACAAAGAATGAAATTGTTGCATAGAAACAAGTAAAGTTTAATGGAAGAATTACCAAAAAGAAAGCAATTGCGTTTGAGTTGTTACGATTATTCGAGCAATGGTGCATATTTTATAACGATATGTACACATAACAGAGCAGAATTGTTTTTGAATACTATTAGAAAAGATGTAGGGGCGACCCTGTGTGGTCGCCCGAATAATCCTGATAAAATGATTGAAAAATGGCTTTTAGAAATTGAAAATAAATTTTTAGAAACCAAGATAGATTATTATTGCATTATGCCAAATCATATTCATTTTATATTGTTTTTTGAATCAAAAACGGGCGACCACATAGGG
>JAZRPX010000209.1:0-20142 GCA_045649445.1 Acutalibacteraceae bacterium
CTGGCTCAAAAGTTGAGGGTTATACTTTGACTGCAGAAGAAATTTCAAATGTAGTTGTTGGTAAAGTGTTAGAAATCGAAAGACACCCTGACGCTGATAAATTGGTTGTTTGCCAAATTGATGTTGGCGAAAAAACTATTCAAATTGTTACAGGCGCATCTAACTTGACTGTTGGAGATTTAGTTCCCGTTGCTCTTGATGGCTCAACATTGCCTGGTGGTATCAAAATCAAAAAAGGCAAACTTCGTGGTGTTGAAAGTTTTGGTATGATGTGTTCAGTTGCTGAACTTAATCTTACTGTTAACGACTTCCCTTACGCTATTGAAGATGGTATTTTTGTTTTACAAGAAGACTGCAAACCTGGCGATGATATTGTTAAAGTTTTAAATCTTGACGATACTGTTGTTGAATTTGAGATCACTCCAAACAGACAAGATTGCTTGTCTGTAATCGGTCTTGCTCGTGAGGCAGCTGTAACATTTGATAAACCGCTTAAACTTCACACTCCTGTTGTTAAAGAATGCGGTGGCAATATTAACGATATGCTCAAAGTAACAGTTGAAGCCCCTGAACTTTGCACAAGATATATGGCAAGAGTTGTTAAAGATATTAAAATTGAGCCATCTCCACTCTGGTTACGTGAGAGACTTCGTTCAATGGGCGTTAGACCAATTAACAACATTGTTGATATTACAAACTATGTAATGCTTGAATATGGTCAACCAATGCACGCTTTTGACTATCGTTTTGTAAAAGGCGAAGAAATTGTTGTTAGATGTGCAAAACAAGGCGAAAAAATCACAACTCTTGATGATATTGAAAGAGAATTAACAGAAAAAATGCTCGTTATTGCCAACAAAGAAACTCCAATGGCAGTTGGTGGCGTAATGGGTGGCGAATATTCTGGTATTATGGATGATACAACTACTATTGTTTTTGAGTCTGCATGCTTCTATGGTCCAAGTATTCGTAATACATCTCGTGCTTTAGCACTTCGTACTGATTCTTCTGCAAAATTTGAAAAAGGTCTTGACCCACAAAATTGTAAAGAAGCGTTAGATAGAGCTTGTGAACTTATTGATATGTTAAACTGTGGTAGCGTTGTTTCAGGTGAAATTGATGTTAATAATTCTAATTTCACTCCTGCTACAATTAAACTTGATGCAGATTGGATTAACGCATTCATTGGCATGGATGTGTCAAAAGAAAAACAAATTAAAATCTTAACAGACCTTGATTTTAAAGTTGAAAATGATGTTATTACTGTTCCTTCTTACCGTCAAGATGTTCTTCATAAAGCAGATATTGCTGAAGAAATCGCGAGATTTTATGGCTATGATAAGATTGAAACAACTCAATTAAAAGGCGCTGTTGATGCTAAATACACACCTGAACAAAAATGTGAAATTGCTATTAACAACACACTTTTAGGTTGTGGTTATTCTGAGATTGCAACTTTCTCATTTATTAGCCCTAAATTCTACGATAAAATGTTAGTGCCACAAGATAGCCCAATTAGAGATTCAGTTAAAATTATGAATCCTCTTGGTGAAGACACTTCAATTATGAGAACATTCTCACTCCCATCAATGATGCAAGTTCTTGCTACTAACTATTCAAGTAGAAATATGAGCGCTAAAATGTTTGAAGTTGCAACTGAATACATTAAAGTTGATGGTCAAGATTTGCCAAATGAACCAAAGAAGATTATTATTGGTGCTTATGGTGATGGTTACGATTACTTTGATTTAAAAGGTTCGGTTGAAGAATTAATTGAAGCGCTTAACATTAAAGATTATGATATTGAGCCAGTTTCAGATATACCTTGGTATCACCCTGGTAGATGTGCTAAACTTTCTATCGGTGAAGATACTTTAGGTTACATTGGTGAAATTCATCCATTAGCAGTTAAGAATTATGGCATTGGCGCAAAAGTTTATTGTGCAGACCTTTCATTTGATGTACTCTTTAAAAATTCAGGTGCAGAAAAGGTTTATCATCAAATGCCTCGATTCCCTGCTACTTCTCGTGACTTGGCGCTTATTTGTGATAAAGACTTGCCTGTTGTTACAATGGAAAAAGCAATTAAAGGTGCTGCTCCAAAACTCATTGAGCAAGTTAATCTCTTTGATGTTTACACAGGTAATCAAGTTGAAGAAGGTAAAAAGAGCGTTGCTTATAACATTGTTCTTCGTGCTGCTGACAGAACATTAACTGATGAAGAAACTGAAAGCGCAGTTAAAAAAATCTTAAAAGCACTCTCAGCAGTAGGCGCAGAATTAAGAATGTAATTTAAAAAGCCACCCAAACGGGTGGCTTGTTTTTTTAACGTTCTCCAAATTTAATATTTACATCTTCATACATAAAGTACTGGTTTAACAACTCAAATAATCCACTTTGAGCCATATAGGCAGAATTATTATAAGAATCCTCTGAATCATAGTCATCATAACAATCAGCCACTGTAGTGAAAAACTCATAATCTCCAATTCGAATATCCATGTCGTCGGAATCCGAACCCCCATACATACATCCTGAAATATTTAAAAATGAATTATATATTTCTTCTACCATTTGATTGTCGAGTTGTTTTTTAGTAATCTTTAAATTTTTGAAAGCATTTTCAAAATCTTTAGAATTCTCAATCTTTGCATCGAGGTCATAATCTTCATATAGATTTTTCTTTTTTGTAGCAACATATAAAACATTATCTTTATCAACAAATAAAGAGACAACATTTGTGCTATCATAACTAGCAAATCCATAATCATAATATTTCATACAAATCGGATATTCAACTTCAGTTGAAACCCTATAACTTAAAGTATAATTTTCAACTCTGTTATACGCTTCTATTTTATAATCTCTATATGTATAACTATCTTTTCTTTCCTTGATTTTTTTCATTCTTGAAAAAGTTAAAAATATACTATCATCAGAAATATATTTATGTTGAACATTTGAAAAATTTTTAGTATCCTTGTACTTATCCATTTCCCACACATCTTTTAACGTATAATCAGGATAATTATTATCAAAAAAAGCAATAAAAATACCAATATTAGCAACGTATTTATTAACACCACCAGTAAATACAGTAATAACTGTATCATCAAATTCAATAACATCAACAATTTTTTCTATACTGTATGGACGCTCTCTTTCGATAACGTCAACTAAATCTTTTCTAAAGTTATAAACATTTGAAACTTGCAGGGTTGTAAAAACTGATGCAACAACTAACACCAAACAAATTATTGCTGTAATTATTTTCTTTTTCATTAATTTCAACTCCTTTGATCAAAATATAACATAATTTAACAATTTATGCAAGTAAAACTTTCCTATTGACAAGTGGCAATAAGTAATATATAATAGTATTCGTTGATAAAATCCTTATCAAGAGTAGTGGAGGGAAAGGCCCTGTGAAACTACGGCAACCTGACTTTTAGTTAAGGTGCTAACTCCTGCAGATTTTCTGCGAGATGAGGTTAAGATTAGACCTAAATCCGCAGGTAATATTACTTGCGGATTTTTAATTTTTAAAAGGACTTTATCGCAATATATTTTGAAAGGAATTTTAAAAAAATGAGAAAATTATTTACTTCTGAATCAGTTACTGAAGGACATCCTGATAAAGTTTGTGATTTAGTTTCAGATTCTATTTTAGACGCTATGTTCGCTCAAGACCCATATTCTCGTGTTGCTTGTGAAACCTTTGCAACAACCGGCTCTGTTACTGTTATGGGTGAAATTACTACTAAAGCACAAGTTGATATTCCAACTATCGTTAGAAAAACTCTTTGCAAAATTGGATATGACAGTGAAGCGGCTGGATTTAATGGTAACACTTGCGCAGTTAATGTTTCACTTGATAAGCAGTCCCCTGATATTGCTATGGGTGTTGATAATTCTTTTGAGCTTAAAGGTGGCGAAGAAGATGAGCTTAATCAATTTGGCGCAGGCGACCAAGGTTTAATGTTTGGCTATGCTTGTAACGATACTGATGGTTATATGCCAATCGCAGCTTTCTATGCTCACAAACTTTGTGAAAAGTTGACCGAGGTTAGAAAAACTGGTGTTCTCACCTATCTTCGTCCTGATGGTAAATCACAAGTTACTGTTGAATATGATGAATTTAACAACCCTGTTAGAATTGATGCAGTTGTTGTTTCAACTCAACATACAGAAGATATTGATACAGAATCTTTAAGAAAAGATGTAAAAGAATACATTATTGATACTGTTATTCCTGCAAGTTTGGTTGATGAAAACACAAAATATTTTATTAACCCAACAGGTAGATTTGTAATTGGTGGTCCTCAAGGTGATACAGGTCTTACAGGCAGAAAAATCATCGTTGACACTTATGGCGGATATGCTCGTCACGGTGGTGGTGCTTTTTCTGGTAAAGACCCAACAAAAGTTGACCGTTCTGCTGCATATATGGCAAGATATGTTGCAAAAAACATTGTTGCTGCAGATTTAGCAGATAAATGTGAAATTCAATTAGCATATGCAATTGGCGTTGCAAAACCTGTTTCAGTTTCTGTTGAAACATTTGGCACAGGTAAATATTCAGATAGCGAAATTGCAGATGCAGTAAATAAAGTGTTTGATTTGCGCCCTGCTGCTATTATTAAAGACTTAAATTTACGCAGACCAATTTATGCTCTTACTTCAAATTATGGTCATTTTGGCAGAGATTTAGAAGAATTTACTTGGGAAAAGACAGATAAAGTTGACGCTTTATTAGAAGCAATTAAATAATTTAAAAATCCACGCATTTTTGCGTGGATTTTTTTGCATAATAATCTTTGGAGGGATTGTTATGCATAATTTACATGAAGTTAAAATTAACACACGAGACAGACTTCTTCGCGCTTGGGAGAACTCAATGCATCTCGTTCGAGAATTCAAGGATTGTGAAAAGTTAGTTGATGACTGTGAAGATGCAAGAAAAACATTTTCAAAATTTGCAGAAGATGAAGGCGTTCACGCTGCTGAATTCAAAGCACTTTTGCTTGATTATGAAATGAAAAACAAACAAAAATAAGGTTGGAGAAAACTCCAACCTTATTTTAATTAACCTATAAAAATTGCAAACATAATAGGAATTGTTATAACTGCAATTGTGTGAGATATAAGCGCCATTGAAGCGCCTGTTGTAGTATCGCCACCATACGCTGCAGGAAAAACAACTGTATTTATTCCAAGAGGTGTTGCATAAGCCATCAATGTAACAATTATTGTTGTTTGGTCTGCGCCTACTGCTTTTAAACCTAAAACAAAAATCGAAGGCAAAACAATTAATCGTAATACTGTTGCAATATAAACTCTGCCTTGTACAATAAGTTTTTTCAAATCATAGTTTGCAACAACAAAACCAGTTAAAATCATAGCAATTGGCGCCATACAAGCACTTGCTGATGAAATTGTATCACTTAAGAATTTTGGCATATATTTACCTAAATCAAACAATCCAAATAAAGCGCCTAAAATCATTCCAATGAAAACGGGATTAATCAAATTTTTAAGCGGATTTGCGCCTGTTTTCTTTGGAATAAGAATTACAATACCCCAAGTATAAACAACTAAATTAAGTGGCAAAATAAACATTAAATAGTTAAACAACATATCATCGCCATACATTGCTTTTATTACAGCAGTACCCATAAACGAAAAATTGCCAAAAGTTAAAGCGTATTTGTAGATATTCTTTTGATATGCATCTTTAACAAAATAATTTGATAAAACAAATGCTATTGCTAATGCAACTGCTAAAACCACTGCGCTATATAAAATTAACGGATACTTTTCTGATATGCTTTTAACTGTACAATACTGCATAAAATTATTCATAACCAATGCAGGTACTAAACAATAATTTTCAAGTTTGGATAAAACGCCTGGCGTGTCAGATGGCAAAATTTTGCCTTTATTTAATAAATAGCCGATTACAATAAAAGAAAACATAACCAGCATTTGTGTTAGTGTTGAACTAAACACTTGAAACATACATACACTTCCCTTTTACATAACTTTAATCATTATATCACTATTTAATTATAAATTCAATGTATAATTTTATAAAAAGATATGTTATAATATAAAAAAGGAGTGATTTTTATGGCGCATAGAGAATATATAAGAGAAACTGATAATCATAAACTTGCTTTTTTATTTATACATGGAATTGTCGGAACACCCGACCACTTTAATGCGATTATCGATATCATTCCTAATGAATTTTCTATTTACAACATCTTATTAGATGGACATGGCAAAAAAATCGAAGATTTTGCAAAAACCTCTATGAAAAAATGGGAGGAACAAATTGATAATATTATTGCATATCTTTTTCCAAAATTTGAAAAAATTATTATAATTGGTCATTCTATGGGCACCTTGTTTGCTATTGACATTGCTTCTCGTTTTCCAAAACGTGTTGAAAAATTATTTTTACTTGCCGTTCCATTAACTGTTTTTGTAAAACCAATTGCTGTAAAATGTTCGTTAAAAGCCGCATTTGATAAGGTAAATGATGAAGACGAATTAGCAGTTGCAATGAAAAACGGAGCTAGTGTTGAACTTGAACCAAAACTATGGAAATACGCTTCATGGGCACCTAGATTTATTGAGCTACTGTTAAAAATTAAAGACACAGATAAAATTTTAAATGATTTAAAAACACCAACAATTGCTATTCAATCTAAAAATGATGAATTAGTAACTGAAAAATGTTTTGAAACTTTATGGCTACATCCATACATTGAAGCATTTATGCTAAAAAATTCTGGTCATTACTTTTATTCATCTAACGATTTAAAAATAATCCTTAAGATGTTTAACGAGAAAATATTAAATAAAAAAATCCAACTCAAATGAGTTGGATTTTTATTATTTATTCAAAGAGTTTAAAAATTTATTTGCCCAGTAATCGACAAGTGCTTTATGTTCATCAGTTATATCTAATCCAGCGTAATCATCCATCATAAAATCATAAGAAACTTGACCTATCGAACGAGAATTATTGTTTATATCGCCTTCTGCAAAATTAGCATAAAATGTTTTTGTTATATCACCGTATGTTACCGTTGCATAACCACGACCAACAAATTCTCTATTAATATTTTGATCTTGAATATTAACTATTGAACCAACAACACCGCTGAATCCGGTTGAATCTCTAAAAAATTCATTTGATTCATAAGATACTGTTAAATAAACTAGTTTACCCTCATCATATTGATTGGTTTCAAGAGTTAGATTTCCATCACTCAATCTATCTTTAACACCAATGATTGTGCCAAATGAAACTGTTAAATTAGCATTTAATAAAGTTGCAACTGCTTGGCTATCAACTTCTGTATAAAATCTTAAGCCAGAACTATTTTTGAGTCTTATAGCGACGCCGTACGCCATACTAAACTTACCTAAATATAAAGTTGTTAAGTTAACATCACTTCTTATATTTATAACTTCATTTTCGTTATAATATTTTTCACCATCTGTATATGCAATAAAGTTTTCTTTATCACTTACAGGAAGCGTTAACTTTTGATCATATTTAAGTTTTGCTAATTGCTCGTTATCAATACAAACATTATAAACAGCATCATCAAGATCATCTTTTTTTGTTATAGCTTTAATAGTTTCAATATATTTAGGATATTTCCACTTATAATTTCCACCATTGTAATCAACAGTAGAATAATCACCGTGATCTTCCCAAATTATTGCTTTTATTTTATACTGCTCAAATAAATTAAAAGCATTATTAACCCAAACTTCTCTTTGATCATCATTTATCCATCTTGCAAGACCAATCTCTCCAATAACGCAAGGGCGACCTTTATCTAGAAATTTTTGTGTAATACCATCTAATGTTGCATAATAATGAGCAGCATTTGTTGATTCTATGTACCAATGAACTGATGGAATAATATGATTATCAGTAGAAACACTTGGCAACCAAAGTTTATTTATTTGATGGAAATCTTTTTGACCACCATATGTCTGAATCATTAAGTATCTACGATTATTATTTCCACCAGCTGCTCTTACAGTATCATAAAACGATTTATTTAACGAATTAAGTTTATCAAAATAAGCCGTATCATGACCATACCAATCACCATTACCATCTGAATCTGTTGTAATATCTTGAGCTCTAATTTCATTCATTGATTCAAAAATAAGTGTTTCATCATAATCTTCAAATCTATCACAAATTTGTTGCCAAACTCTTGATAAAATATATTCAGCATTATCATAATCAGGATTTGATGGATGAACATTAAAATAATAGTCTGAATCATGATGAGTATTGATAATGATATATTTAAATCCTGCTGTATAACACATATCAACAATTTCTTGAATTCTATCCATAAATGCTTTATCAATTTTATAATCATCATTAGGATTTATAAAAGCATTCCAAGTAATAGGTATACGAATTGTGTTAAAACTTTCAGCAACTAAATCAAATAAGTCTTGAGAAATATAATCATACCAACGAGCCAAATGTTCATGTTGATATAAAGTTATATCGCCATAAGAATAGTCATAACTATGAGCATCCATTGTATTACCTAAATTCCAGCCGGCAGTCATACCATCAACATAATCAATAGCATCTCTAATAAAATCAGTGTTTTCACGAATAATTTCAGTTAAAGCATCAAATGCATTAGCATGAACTGAAACGACATCGTTAATATAAACTTTTGATAATGATTTACAATTAACAAATGAGTATTCAGAAATTTTTCTTAATGAATCTGCAAATGTAATGTTTTTGAGATTCTTGCAACTATAAAAAGCATAAGAAGAAATTACTCTTACATTTCCAACAAACATTAATGTTTCAACATTTAAATTATTTTCAAATGCATTTTCACCAATAGTTTCAACAATATAATTATCAATTTTTTCAGGAATTATAATTGTCTTGTTATCACCATTATAGCCATAAATAGTTGCTATTTCATTTATAATATAATATTTGAATTCACTATTTGTTGTTGGATAATTTTTGTATTTATTGCTCTTTACATATTTGTAAGAATAACTATCTCTATTAACATAAGCGTTATCAGACAAATCAGCAATGAAATCACAGTTTTTAAAAGCATCTGTACCAATTGAAGTTATATTATCACCAAAATAAAACTCTTCAATTTCGCTGCAATTATAAAAAGCATTGTCTCCTATTTTAACCACTGAATCTGTAAACTCAATGTTTTTTAAAGAATTACATCCAGAAAATGCACTGTTTCCAATATCAACAACACCTTTCATTGATACTCTTTCAAGCAAAGTTGCATCTTTGAAAGCTCTTGATTTTATTTTAGTAATAGTTTGTGGCAATATAATTTCAGTTAAAAAACTATTTCCTTCAAAAGCACCTTCTTCAACCACCACAACATTAACATCATCTATTACATCAGGAATTTCAACTATTGATTTATCATAAACATAATCCAAAATTTTAACAGAATTTACATCAACACCAAACTCTAAATAATAGTGAATTCCATCAATGTAGTTTTTATAATTAATTGAATTCACTTTGCAATATTCTTTTATAATATCACTATTGATATTTATAAATAAATTAGTGCAACCAACAAAAGCAGAGTTTGAAAGTGACGAAACCGTTGTTGGAATAGTCACATCAGCTAAAGCCACACATTTACTAAAAGCATTATCTTTTATTGTTGTTAATTTATTGCCAAAAGTTACAGTTTTAAGGTTTGGATTGTTACTAAAAGCATTTTCTTCAATTGTTGTAACAGAATCAGGAATGTTAACGCTTCTTAAAGTCAACGAATTTGACAAAGCGCCTGATTTAATAGTTGTTACAGGACAACCCTGAAATTCTGATAAAATATCAACGTTTTCAAGTCTTAAATTATAACCAACAACAGATGCAGTTCCATCGCCATTAAGTTCATAAGTTACATCGCCTAACTTTTGTTGGATTGTATGTAACTCATCGATATAATTTGCATTTGTGTTTCCTGCAGTTTTATATAAAATTTTATTAATATTACTTAAATCGCCATTAGCAACTAAATCTTTATAATAAATTGTTATCCAAGTTCCTTTTGAATACCAACCCAAGCCATAGGTGTATTTAATAGTATTTCCACTTGCAAATTGAATTGTGCCACCAGAACCTTTAAACCAAAAGCGAATTCCATCACCATCAAGGTATTTAGAACCACCACTCCAAATAGCGTTGGAATCAGAATAAGCCCAATTCAAAGTACCTCTTGAATTTAAGTTATAAGCAGTTTCATCACCTGAATAACCAGCTAATTGATTTTTAAGGTAATATCTACTATCAGAACCACAAATATACGAATTAAATGTATTAAGAATAGTTTTTGTTTCGTAATCTTTCATTTCAGGATAAGCTTTGATTTCAAAATTAGATGCTGGTTCAGCTTCTACGATTTTATCAGTTTTCTTAAACGAAAAATAGTCAATTCTTATTTCAAAAGTTGAATTAGGTGAAAAACAAAGTTTTAAAACCGAAGGTCCGTCAGAATAATTCTTTGTTATTTCAATTTTTCCCAAAGATGCTTTTGAGAAATGATACTGGGAAGAATATGTTAAATCTGTAAATGGTACATCAGCATATTTTCTTAAATTATTCAATGCAATATGATATTTCGTATCACATTTTTTTGCATAAATCATAGCATAAACATCGTATTCGCCTACTTCAAGTTCAGGCAATTCAAACGACAAGAAATCAACTTTTGAATTGTTATAAACATAAGTTCTATTATTATCCGAAGTATTAGTAATAGTTGCTGCAGAACTATTTGTTTTCGGATTGAGATCTTCTGCTTGCAAAATCAACTCATCTTCAGGATAATAATAAACAGTAATAGGAGAAAATTTAAATTTAACATCTTTAATTGCTTCGTTACCACTGATAGAAACATTAATAGTGGTAATGTTTTCCGGATGTTCAATATTTGCTACATTAAGCAAAAATGTTTCTTTAGCATTTGCACCATAAATATATTGTTTGATTACCTTTTCAATACCATTGAAAGAAATCGTTGCAAGAGCGTATGCATCTTTCCCTGAAGAATTCAAACAACCTTGATTTTCAACTTGAATTTGCAAAAAGCCCGATCCTTCTTTTGCTTTTGCTACTGTTTTAGCAAACTGTTCCGCATCAGCATTGTACAATACTGAAAACGGATTTTTATTGGCAGATGAACCATAAGTTGATGACAAAGATACAGAGCCATCATCAAAATAATCATATTTATAATTTGAACCTTGAACAAATTTTTTCAATGAAAATTTATATGCTTGTTCATCATTTTCATAAGAATCAGCTGGAGTTGTTTCTGCTTCAAATGTATAAAATTCATCAATATAAATATTTCTATTACCTTCAGAAGTCATAAACTGAACATTATAAGCGGTGTCTTTAATATTCTTGCGAATATCACTATTCATATCACCTTTAAAATGCATATTAGAATATTTACCGTAGTAATAGAAAGTTACCCATCTTCCTTCCGAACAAGGATCCAAATATAATTCGGCAATAATTTGAATGTTTGAAGCGTTTCTTATCCTTACAGTATGACGAATATCGGTTTTATACCAAAACATAAAACCAACACCATCTAAATAAACATTGCTTACTCCGACTTTTTCAAAAGCAGATTGTTTAGATACAATTTTCAAAGAAGAGGTGTCATAAAAATTCCCTTCTTCTTTGCAAATAGTACCATTGCCGCCATTAGTGTATTTATCATACAGACCATACGCACTTTTTACTTTGTAACCCTTTGGCAAAGGATAGTTTTTATTTGCGTATTGTTCATAAGGAAGACCGTGCTTTTTAAAAGGTCTTGACTCCATCTCCTTGCCACAATAAATACATGTTTTTATCTCAATTCCATCGTTTTCATTTGTTGCCTCTACTTTAACTGTCCAATCAGAAGCAGTATGGCAATTCATATATTTATCGCCATCAAAAACAACAGATTTTGGATTTAAATCAATAGTTTTCACACTCTCTTGCATTGTTGATAAATCATTAGCATAAAGAGTATTTCGATCATTATTATGTCTAGTTTGACCAACACAGGCAACTGTTGGAATATTTCCTAAAACATTTGTTTCATCGTTTTTATAAGAATTAGTAATCCAAATATTATCAGTAATTTTTGGGCCATTAACGGTATTAGGTTTTATAATACTAACAAGGTATCTATATGAAGTATCAAAAACGTTATTTCTAATAACAGTATTTTCATCACTTGGCAAACAAAAATCATATGCACTAATACAAGCAGCAGCACTTGTATTACTACCTAAACGATTATTATATTGAAAATTATAGCCTGCAAATCTTAAAATATTATCCTCAAAAACACTATTAACAAACTTACTGTTATCATTAATATTATTTCCGTCATACTTTAACGCTTCATCACCAAGCCAAAGTTCTATATTATATTGACAATATTCAACCAAGTTGTTTGAAAATAAAATATCAGTAAAAATACTATTTGTGCCTTGACAAGTAAGCCCTGCATCATAACATTGATATACCCAACAATTGTCTATAGTAGCGTTATCTGTAGTACCATAAAATTCAATACCATTACCATATCTTACAAAATTAGAATAACCCTTTAATTCGCTACCACCAATATAACCAATCTCACAATTAGTTATAGTATTGTTTTTACTTCCGTTATTAAAAGATATTCCATGAGCGCCAGTATAACGAATACATAGATTATCAACTTTTATGTTACTATTCGGACCACCTGAAAGAATGTTTCTTCCGTCACAAATTTCGATATCTTCAAATTGTTCTCCTGGATTTCCTTTTGAATAATACAAATACAAGCAATGATTTTCAGCATCTTCCCAAAAATCAAAATCATTTTGTAAATTATTATCTCTTAAATAATTTCCGCAAAATTTACCAAAATCAAAAACTATGTTTCCAATATTAGTGATTTCACTTTCAAGTTCAACCTTCCAAACATTTTGAATAGCTGTTTCTTGCCAAAAGCTCTTATTTGCATAGTTGTAAGCACTACCATAAAGAGCAGGTTTATCACCCACTCCATAAGCACCATAAGAAAGCCCATTCATCATAACAAAATGAGCATTTCTGTATATTCCACCACGTTCAAATAAAACAACATCACCATAATTAAACCAACTATAATTCCACAAATTCGCTGTTGATTTCCAAGCGGTTTCAGGTGAACGACCATCATTAGCATCGTCACCACTTTCAGAAATATAAAATGTTGTTTTCCCATCTTTTGCCGTTGTTACTATGCTTTTAGAATTGACAATTTCTAATCTCTTTTTCTCCGCCTCATCATCATAACTACTATGCTGTTCCCAAAATAAAGTTGCAGTATTAGGCGCAGAAGTTGATACTTCACCCTTAACGATAGTTAGATTAGAAAAAAATATACATATACATAAAACTAAAGTAAATAATAGCTTGATTTTTTTCATAAAACTCTCCATTTATTTGTTTTTTAATATTATAACATAATTTTTTTCAAAATGGAATAGCGTTTCGTAAACATTTTGATTGCAAAATAAAAAGCTCGGTTTAAAACCGAGCTTTAATTTTAACTATTTTACCATATTGGCAATTTCTTCAGCGAAGTTTTCTTCTTTCTTTTCGATACCTTCTCCACGTTCGTATCTTGTATAAGAAGTAAGTTTGATTTCAGCGCCAAGTTCTTTAGCAATCTTTTCAACATACTTACCAACTGTGTAATCGCCATCAATAGCAAATACTTGCTCAACTAAGCAATTCTCTTTGTAATATTTGCCGATTTTACCTTCAACAATTTTACCGAGAACTTGCTCTGGCTTGTTAGCCATTTTTGGATCTTCTTTCATTTGAGCAATCATGATATCTTTTTCTTTTTCGATAACTTCAGCAGGAACTGATGCTTCATCAAGATAAGCAGGGTTCATAGCTGCGATATGCATTGCCACATTTTTACCAAGAGCTTTAAACTCATCAGTATTTGCAACATCATCAGTTGTATCGAATTCTACGATAACACCGATTCTACCGCCACCGTGAATGTAAGAAGCGCATTTGCCTTCTGTACGATAGAAACGACGAACTTTCATATTTTCTCTAACTTGTAAGAAAAGCTCTTGAACCATTTCTTCAACAGTTTGATCGCCATCTTTACAAGCAAGCAAAGCTTCAACATCAGCAGGGTTTTGTTTAACAACAACATCCAAAACTTTTGCACAAAGTGCTTTGAATGGGTCACCACCAGCAACGAAGTCAGTTTCAGCATTGATTTCCAACATTGCAGCAACGTTGCCATCAACAACAGCTACTACCTGACCTTCAGCTGCAACTCTTGCAGATTTTTTAGCTTGTGAAGCAAGACCTTTTTCTCTCAAAAAGTCAACTGCTTTTTCCATATCACCATCACACTCAACAAGAGCTTTTTTGCAGTCCATCATACCGCAACCTGTTCTTTCTCTGAGTGCTTGTACATCTTTTGCTGTAAAAGCCATAAGAATAATCCTCCTATATTTAACTTAATTATTCAGCAGCTTCTTCTGCTACTTCTTCAACTGTTTCTTCAACAACTTCTGCTACTTCTTCAGCTTCTTGAACGAGTTCAGGAGCATCTTCGCCTTGTCTGCCTTCGATAACAGCGCAAGCGATTGTATGAGCAATAAGTTTTACTGCACGAATAGCATCATCGTTACCAGGAATTACATAATCAATTTCATCTGGGTCACAGTTAGTATCAACAATAGCAACTATTGGAATACCAAGCTTTTTAGCTTCTAATACTGCGATTCTTTCTTTTCTTGGGTCAACTACGAATAAAGCGCCAGGGAGCTTTTTCATATCTTTGATACCGCCCATAAATTTTTCAAGTCTATCAATTTCGCCTTGAAGTTTGATTACTTCTTTTTTAGGGAGAAGTTCAAATGTACCGTCTTCTTCCATTTTACGAAGTTGTTCAAGTCTTTTGATTCTACGACGAATTGTTGTGAAGTTAGTCATCATACCGCCGAGCCATCTTGCGTTAACATATGGCATACCGCAGAATTCAGCTTCTTCTTTAACAGAATCAATAGCTTGTTTCTTTGTGCCTACGAAAAGAACATCTTTTCCTTCAGCTGAGAGGTCACGAACTAAGTTGTAAGCTTCCTCTAATTTTTTTACGGTTTTCTGCAAATCGATAATGTAGATACCGTTTCTTTCTGTGAAAATGTACTCAGCCATTTTCGGATTCCAACGTCTTGTTTGGTGACCAAAATGAACACCAGCTTCAAGAAGTTGTTTCATTGAGATTACTGACATAATAATGTCCTCCATAATAAAAAATTTGTTATTACCGCCGAATTAATCAACCCTTTTTGCCCTTGAAATACTCCAAGACACGGCAAAAAAGTCATAATTCGTGAGTATTACCGAACAATTATAGCACACGAACATCAAAAAATCAAGTGTTTTTTTAATTAATTTTTAAGTGCTTGCATTGGAGCTGGAATTTGTCCACCTCTATTGATAAACTGTGCAGGAGAAGCAGTGTTTATAGGCATTATTGGTGCATAACCAAAAAGTCCACCGTAATTAACTGTATCCCCTATTGTTTTACCAATAGCAGGAATAACTCTTACAGCAGTAGTTTTAAAGTTAACCATGCCAATTGCTGCTTCATCTGCAATTAAAGCAGAGATTACTTCATCAGGAGTATCTCCTGGAATCGCAATCATATCAAGACCTACTGAACAAACAGCAGTCATTGCTTCTAATTTTTCGAGCGTTAAAACGCCTTTTTCTGCTGCTTTAATCATACCATCATCTTCAGATACAGGAATAAATGCACCAGAAAGACCGCCAACGTGTGAAGATGCCATTACGCCGCCTTTTTTAACTGCATCATTAAGAAGCGCTAAACAAGCAGTTGTACCACAACAACCACAAGTTTCAAGTCCCATTTCTTCTAAAATATTAGCAACAGAGTCGCCAATTGCAGGTGTAGGCGCTAATGATAAGTCAACAATACCAAATTGCACACCTAAACGTTCACTCGCTTCCATAGCAACAAGTTGTCCCATACGAGTGATTTTAAAAGCAGTTCTTTTAACTAAATCAGCAACACCTGTTATATCAAGTTTTTTTGCTTCTTCTGTTGCAAGAGCAGCACGAACAACGCCAGGGCCAGATACACCGACATTGATTACGCAATCTGGCTCACCTGCGCCATGAAACGCACCTGCCATAAATGGATTATCTTCAGGAGCATTACAAAATACAACTAATTTTGATGCACCAACAGATTCTCTATCAGCAGTAAGAACTGCTGCTTGTTTAACGATTTTACCCATCATTTTAACAGCGTCCATATTGATACCAGTTTTAGTTGAACCGATGTTAACAGACGAGCAAACACGTTCCGTAGAAGCAAGCGCTTCAGGAATTGACTCAATAAGCGCATAATCACCATTTGCAAAACCTTTTTGAACAAGTGCAGAATAGCCACCAATAAAGTTTACGCCAACTGTTTTTGCCGCTTTTTCAAGTGCAAATGCAAACTTAACAATATTAGAAGTTTGACAAGCAGAAGCAAGCATAGCAATAGGAGTTACTGATATTCTTTTATTTACAATAGGAATACCATATTTGTTCTCAATTTCTTCACAAACAGGAACAAGATTACAAGCGTATCTTACGATTTTGTCGTATACTTTTTCACACGCTTTATCTATATCACTATCAATACAATCCAGCAATGAAATACCCATAGTAACAGTTCTTACATCAAGATTTTCATTTTGTATCATATTGATAGTTTCTAAAATATCTTTTGTATTAAGCATTTAACTTTACCTCTTAAATTCTGTGCATTGAATTAAAAATATCTTCATGCATAACTTCTATTTTCATACCCATATCTTCGCCGAGTTTTTTCATTTCTGCCTTAAACTCGCCAAAATCAACAGAACAATTTGTTACATCAGCCAACATAATCATTGTGAAAATATCTTGCATAACTGTTTGAGTTACATCATCAACATTTACGTTATATTCAGCGCATTTTGTTGAAACCTTCGCTAAGATACCTACTGTATCTTTACCAATTACTGAAATTACCGCTTTCATTTTTAAATCCCCTTTATTTATCAATATTATTATGTAATTTAGCCGCTTTTAATGTATTTTTCATAAGCATTCCTATTGTCATAGGACCTACACCACCAGGAACCGGTGTTATAAATGAAGCTTTTTCTGAAACTTCATCAAACTTAACATCGCCACAAAGTTTACCATCTTTTCTATTCATTCCAACATCAATTACAACAGCACCATCTTTTACCATATCAGCAGTTACAAATTCTGCAATGCCAACTGCTGCGACTAAAACATCTGCTCTTTTACAAACTTCTTTTAAATCACGAGTTCTTGAGTGACAAGTTGTAACTGTTCCGTTTTTATGAAGAAGAAGCATACTCATTGGCTTACCAACAATATTACTTCTACCAATTACAACGCATTCCTTGCCTTCAACTTCGATTTCATAATGTTTAAGAAGTTCCATAACACCTGCAGGTGTGCAAGGTAAAAAGTCATAATCACCAATCATAATTTTGCCAACATTTACAGGTGAAAAAGCATCAACATCTTTTTTAGCATCTATGTAATCAATAACTGCTTTTTCATCTAAATGCTTTGGAAGAGGAAGTTGACACAAGATTCCGTTGATATCTTCTCTATTATTCAAAACATCAATAACTTCTAAAAGTTGCTCCATTGTTGTTTCAGCAGGTAATGCATATTCTTCAGAATAAAAGCCAACATCTGCACAAGCTTTTTTCTTGTTATTAACATAAACACGAGAAGCAGGGTCATCACCAACAATAATTACAGCAAGACCAGGAACTATTCCTTTTTCTTTTAAAACTGTAACTTCTTGCGCTACTTCTTCTCTTACTTTTTTAGAAACTAATTTACCATCAATAATATTAGCCATTATTCTTTAATCTCCTTTGTTTCCTTTTCTTCTGTTTCAAAAACAGGATTGTATGACACACTTGTATTTGAATTTGATTTTTTCAAACCAATTACTAACAAAACAATACCAATTGCAACTACAAGTCCTGAAAGCAACATTGAAACTTTAATTGAGCCATTTCCTACTAAAAGAGAATCTGTTCTAAAATACTCAATAAAGAATCTTCCAAAGCCATACCAAATCAAATAAGAAACTGCTATTTGACCAGTAAATTTACGTTTCTTTGACATATAGTGCAACAAAACAAATCCAATTGCACACCAAATTGATTCATACAAAAAACAAGGATGAACAGGCATTTGTGTATGCATATCTTCCATAATTTTTTCGCCAGATATACCGAACCATGTGCTACCGGTTGTAAATCCATAAGCTTCTTGGTTAATAAAATTGCCCCATCTGCCGATAGATTGACCTATTAAAAAGCCAAGTGCTGTTAAATCAAGCGCTGACAATATATTAACTTTTCTTAATTTACACATTAAAGCGCCAACTACTACAGCTGTTATAACACCACCATAAATTGCAAGGCCACCATCGTGAATGTTCAAAAAATCACTAAAAGTTAAACTTTCATCAAAAATTATATAATATGCTCTTGCCCCTGCAATTGCCAACGGCGCAGTAACTAAAATACAATCGAGCAATCTGTCAGAATCTATTCCGAATTTTTTTGCTTTAGTCATTCCATATAAAACAGCAAGAACAAATCCGAGTGTTATTAAAATGCCATACCAATAAACTCCCCACTCTGTGCCAGGAATAGTAAAAGCAATCGGGTCAAACTCAAATTCAAAACCAAAAAATACATATTTCATTGCATTAATCATAACTTAACCAACCTTTACTTTGTTTTAACGATAGATATAGATGAATTATTTACATCTAAAATTTCTTGTAATCTTCTATTTACGTCTTCAGCATTTATATTTGAAATAATTTCGATGCTATCAAACACGCCTTCGTTACCATCAAACGCAGTATCAACCATATTCATAACAATATTTTCAACAGAATTATATTCGCTAACGGTCTTGCCATAATATGCTTTTTTATATCTTAAAACAGTCTCTTCATCGATGCCCTCTTGTTTTACTTTAACGATATAGTCATTAATAATACTTCTAACTTTTTCAGGGTCTTTGGATTCACCTTCAACAATAGAACAGGCATAACCATATCCATTAAAATATTCAGTACTAAAGTTTTCATTAATTAAACCAGCATCAAAGAGAGTTTTATAAAGTTTACCATCATTACCAAAAACACATTTCAAAATTAAATCAGTTAAAATTATTTCTTTTAATGTTTTTTGAGGTTTGTCACACTTCTCTTTAAAACCAATTGTAAACATTGGAATACTAACAGGAAGTGAAATTTCTACTTTGTCTTGAACAACCTCATAAGGTTCATCTGGCATAAATCTTTCAATTTCAATTTTCTCTTTAGTTATAAGCAACTCGTCACACATATCAAAAACTTCTTGTGCATCAACATTACCTGCAACACAGATGAACATATTATTTAGATTATAAAAAGTATTATAGCAATCATATAAAAGTTCTGCATTGATTTTTGAAATTGATTCAACTGTTCCTGCAATATCAATTCTTACAGGATGAACTTTATAAAGAGCGCATAAAAGATTGAACAAAACTCTCCAACTTGCATGGTCTTGATACATATTAATTTCTTGACCGATAATGCCCTGCTCTTTTCTTACAGTTTCTTCGGTGAAATATGGGTGCTGAACAAAATCAAGCAATATTTTAAAATTTTCATTAAAGTTAGAAGAACACGAAAAAAGATAGCAAGTTTTGTCAAAAGAAGTAAACGCGTTAGCAGCGGCGCCTGTTTTTGCAAAACGTTGGAAAGCATCTTGTTCTTCTGATTCAAATAATTTATGTTCTAAATAGTGAGCAATGCCTTCTGGCACCTCTAAAAAATCTTGGTCTTTGATTTTAAATTTAGTATCAATAGAACCATATCTTGTGCCGAAAATAGCATAAGAAGATGAATAATCTTTTTTCTCACAAACATAAACTTTAAGACC
>JAZRPX010000210.1:0-4463 GCA_045649445.1 Acutalibacteraceae bacterium
AATGTATGTGATTTAGAAGAACCTGTTGCACCACCACAACCGTCTCTACCTGTTTTGCCACCAAGCAATATTACAATGTCACCTGCTTCAGGGCGCTCTCTACGAACATTTTCAGCAGGAGCAGCAGCGATAACTGCACCAATTTCCATACGTTTTGCAACATAACCAGGATGATAAATTTCATCAACAAGACCTGTTGCAAGACCAATTTGGTTACCATAAGAACTGTATCCACTTGCAGCAGTAGTAACAATTTTTCTTTGTGGTAATTTACCTTTTAAAGTCTCGTTTACAGGAACAGTTGGATCAGCTGCACCAGTAACACGCATAGCAGAATAAACATAACTTCTACCTGAAAGTGGGTCACGAATAGCACCGCCTATACAAGTTGCAGCACCACCAAATGGTTCAATTTCTGTTGGGTGGTTATGAGTTTCATTTTTAAATAACAATAACCATTCTTCGTCTTTGCCATCAATATCAATTGTAATTTTAACAGTACATGCATTGATTTCTTCAGATTCATCTAACTTTTGAAGTTTACCAACAGATTTTAAATATTTAGCAGCTAAAGTACCAATATCCATAAGATTGATTGGCTTTGTTCTACCAAGAACTTTACGAGTTTCGATGTATTCATCGTAAGCTTTTTGTAAAAGTTCATCTTCGAATTTAACATTATCAATTGTAGTTAAAAAAGTAGTATGACGGCAATGGTCAGACCAATATGTATCAATCATTTTGATTTCTGTAATAGTAGGGTCTCTATGCTCTGAAATGAAATAATTTTGACAAAATTCAATATCATCATAACTCATTGCAAGGGCGTTATCATTAGCCCATTCTTCAAGTTTATCTTTAGAAAGAGCACAAAATCCATCTAAAGTTTTAACTTTTGTAGGAATTTCATAATTAACTTTTAAAGTTTCGTAAGTTTCAAGTGATGCTTCTCTTGCTTCTACAGGATTAATTACATATTTTTTAATCTCTTCAAAATCTTCTTCTGTTAAGTTACCGTAAAGCATATAAATCTTTGCAGTTTTAACATCAGGTCTTTCAGATTTTGAAATAAGCTGAATACATTCAGAAGCAGAATTTGCTCTTTGATCAAACTGACCAGGCAAAAACTCAACAGCAAAAATAAAATCGCTATCGTTTTCTAAAGTATCGTAAACATCATCAAGTTGTGGTTCAGAAAAAACAGTTTTTGTGCAATAATCAAACAAATCTTTATCAATATTTTCAACATCATATCTATTCAAAATACGAAGATTTGTAAGACCATTAATCTGTAATAATTCATTTAACTCTGATTTTAAAGATTTTGCTTCATTTTGAAGACCATCTTTTTTCTCAACAAAAAGTCTGTAAACCAAAATATTTCCTCCTATGCTTTTAACGCTTTTTGACCAATATCTTTTCTATAATAAGCATTTTCAAACGAAACTTGCTTTACGGTTTCATAAGCTTTATCAATAGCTTTTTCAAGCGTATCATCAACTTCTGTTACGCCTAAAACTCTACCACCTGCTGTGAGAAGTTTATCACCATCTAATTTAGCGCCTGCTACATAGATGTTTTTATCAGTTGGCATTAACAATTCTTTGCCTGTTTCATATTGCTTTGGATAACCATTTGATGCCATAACAACACAACAAGCGCTCTCATTAGAAAATTCAATCTCTGCTTCGCAAAGTTTTTTATCAGCAATTTTAAGCATGATTTCAAATAAATCACTTTTCAAAAGTGGTAAAACAACTTGTGTTTCAGGATCTCCAAATCTACAGTTATATTCAATAACTTTTGGTCCGTTTTTAGTAATCATAAGACCAAAATATAAACAACCTGAAAAACTTCTACCCTCTTTATTCATAGCATCAATTGTTGGTTTGAAAATTGTTTCCATACATTCTTTTGCAATAGCATCTGTGTAATAAGGATTTGGTGCAACTGTGCCCATACCACCAGTATTCAATCCTTCATCATTATCAAGAGCTCTTTTATGGTCCATTGAAGAAATCATAGGCACAACTGTTTCACCATCTGTAAACGAAAGAACAGAAACTTCAGGACCTTCCAAAAACTCTTCAATTACAATGTTATTTCCACTCGCACCAAAGATTTTATCTTGCATAATTGATTTAATGCCATCAACTGCTTCTTCTCTTGTCATAGCAATTATAACGCCTTTACCAAGAGCCAAACCATCTGCTTTAATTACAGTTGGAATAGGTGCTGTTTTAATGTATTCGAGAGCATCATCTGCATTATCAAACACTTCATAAGATGCTGTAGGAATATTATATTTTTTCATTAAATTTTTTGAAAAAACTTTGCTTCCTTCAATAATTGCCGCATTCTTTTTAGGTCCAAAACAACGAATTCCTATTTTTTCTAATGCATCAACTGCGCCTAAAACCAATGGGTCATCAGGAGCTACAACAGCAAAATCTATATTATTATTTTTAGCAAAATCAACTAAAGCTTCAATATCAGTTGCTTTAATATCTACACATGTTGCATCACGAGCAATTCCGCCATTACCAGGAAGTGCAAAAATCTCATCAACTTTGCTGCTTTCTTTTATTTTTTTGATGATAGCGTGTTCTCTTCCGCCACCACCAACAACCATTACTTTCATCTAATAAATCCTCCAAAGATTAATGATGGAACAATCTCATGCCTGTAAATGCCATAGCCATACCATGTTTATTACAAGTTTCAATAACATTATCATCACGAATTGAACCACCTGGTTGCGCAATATAAGAAACACCGCTTCTTGCAGCTCTTTCAATATTATCGCCAAATGGGAAGAATGCGTCAGAACCTAAAGCAACACCTTTAATGTTTGCTAAATATGTTTTTTGTTCTTCTTTTGTAAATGGTTCAGGTTTTTCTGTGAAAAGTGTTTGCCAGATACCATCTGCTAATACATCTTCATCATCATCTGAAATATAAACATCAATTGCATTGTCTCTATCTGCTCTGCGAACAGAATCAAGGAATGGAAGATTTAAAACTTTATCATGTTGTCTTAAATGCCAAATATCTGCTTTATTACCAGCAAGTCTTGTGCAATGAATACGAGATTGTTGACCTGCGCCAACACCAATTGCCTGACCATCAACTGCAAAACAAACTGAATTTGATTGAGTATATTTCAAAGTAATTAAAGCAATGATCAAATCTCTTTTTGCATCATCTGGAATGTTTTTATTATCAGTAACAATTTCTTTCAACAATTCTTCATCAATTTTAAAGTTATTTCTACCTTGCTCAAAAGTAATACCATAAACCTGTTTGATTTCTTGAGGGTTTGGAACATAATTTTCATCTATTTTAATAATGTTATAGTTACCGTTTCTCTTCTTTTTGAGAATTTCTAACGCTTCATCAGAATATGCAGGAGCAATAACGCCATCAGAAACTTCCCTTGCAATAAGACGAGCTGTAAGAGCATCACATTCATCAGAAAGTGCAATGAAATCACCGAAAGAACTCATTCTATCAGTACCACGCGCTCTAGCATATGCACAAGCCAAAGGAGAATCATCAAGTCCTTCAATATCATCAACAAAACATGCTTTTTTAAGTTTTTCAGGTAAAACAGAGCCAACTGCCGCTGAAGTTGGACTAACGTGTTTAAAAGAAGTAGCACAAGGCATATTAAGAGCCGCTTTAATCTCTTTAACTAACTGCCAACTGTTAAATGCATCTAAAAAGTTGATAAAACCAGGTCTGCCTGAAAGGATTTCAATTGGCAAATCAGAACCATCTGCCATATAAATTTTAGAAGGTTTTTGGTTAGGGTTGCAACCATATTTTAATTCAAATTCTTTCATGTTTTTTCTCCTATTTATTTTTATTTACAATTTTAGTAGATGCTTCACCTGTTTTGATATCAATAAATCTAACAAATAATGAAACCTTATTATCTTCATTTAATGAATTCCAAAGATTTTCTGTGAATTCATTAATATCATTAGGAATTTCAACCTTTTTTGGCTCTCCACAGAAAGATGGGAGTGGATTTCCATCGCCTTGATATGTATGAATAAAATGACCTTCGCCTGCTTTAGGATTATAATATGAATAAGTAAATCTTAAACAAGAATCAGGGTCACCGTCGTTTGATTTTAAAATTGACATAGCGTAATTATAATCACCATTATCAACCTTCATGATACCAGAAATACGAGGGGTATAATTTGGTGCATCATCTTCAAATTCACGAGTGCGAAGCGCTTGTTCAAAAGTCATTTGTTGGTTCATCAAATCATAAATTGTATCTGTTTGATCACCGTTAGTTACAATTGTTTTATTACCTAAAACTCTTACTGGTGAATAAATAATCAAGTGTGGGTCTGTTAAAAGTGAAGGATCATGCGCTTCTGTTTTAATTCCATCTTCAGTTGCGGTAAAAACTCTGTTTCTTGAGTTAACACTTCTACCCATGATAA
>JAZRPX010000211.1:0-1066 GCA_045649445.1 Acutalibacteraceae bacterium
GGGTATATTCTACGGAGTAGTGCTAAGTTTTTGGGGCCTTATTGTTGCGCAATCGTTGTTTACAATTATGAAACCAATGAATCGCAAAGAAATTATTGTGTTTTTGCTTACAATAGTTGCTTTTTGCGTTTCCTGCATTGTGGTGTTCAAAGGTATGAATAGCATTGTTGAATTATCTAATGAAAAGCAAAAAACATTAAACACCGAACTTTTGCAAGCACAGGTTGATGCTCAAGCAAAAGAAGCAGAAATTGTGCGCCAAAATCGCCACGATATGCGTTTTCATTATCAAGCGCTTATGACTTTGGCAAAGACTGGTGAAACTGATAAAATTGTTGATTATCTTAAAATTCAAAGTGAAAATTTAGAAACAACCACTACCGGAAGATTTTGCGTAAATGAAACCATTAATAATATTTTGAAGGTCTTTTATCAAAAAGCAACTGGGCAAAATATCACAATGGACATTCGTGCGGCGGCAAAACCGAATATTTCTGTGCCATCACCTGCACTGGTAACTGTTGTTGCGAATATTTTGGAAAATGCACTTCACGGTGCAGCACAATCACAAGCACAAACCCCAAAAATTACAGTTTCAATCAAGCATAAATCTGGTCGTTTGGTTGTTTCTTGTGAAAACACATGTGTTAATTCTCTTAATTTTGAAGAAATGCCTGAACATTTGCAAGGCATTGGCGTTCACAGTATAATTTCAACCGCAGAAAAGCATAATGGTTCTTGTCGTTTTTCTGCTAATGAAGGTGTGTTTAGTTGCACAGTAATTATGGATGAATAATAGAAAAATATTAAAAACCTTTGCCTTTTGGCAAAGGTTTTTTCTTTTTAGTGGGTTTCGCGACAAAAAAAGGGTGTTTCACGACATTTTTACTTTGTTTGTGTTTGCTTGTTATATGATTGATGATGTAATGATATATTTTTATGCAAAATTATTTAATATATGAAATCAGGTGAAATCATGAAAAAAGCAAACGATAGTAAAAGTGGTCAGATAATTACTCGTTCTGCTACTTGTTCACAGTTTTCAGCTCGAAAAAGCATTTTGGCA
>JAZRPX010000212.1:0-7527 GCA_045649445.1 Acutalibacteraceae bacterium
GCCTGAAATACCTGTATCAATTTCATCAAAAATAAGCGTTTGAACAATATCTGCATTAGCGAGTACATTTTTAATACTAAGCATTATTCTTGACATTTCGCCACCAGATGCTATTTTAGAAAGCGGTTTTAATGGTTCACCTGGGTTTGTTGAAATCAAAAACTCAATCTTATCAGCGCCAAGTGTTGAATATGGGCTTTTTTCGATGCTTACAGCGATTTTTACATTAGGCATATCCAAGTAGTCAAGTTGCTTTTTAACTTCAATTTCGAACTGTTTAGCAGCTTTTTCGCGCGATTTAGTTAATCGTTCCCCTGCTTGTTTTACTTCTTCAATTTGAATTGGTAAAAGAAGTTTTTCTTCTATTGCAGTTTCTTCTAAATTTTCTAACTCACAGAGTTTTATTTTTGCTTTTTCTAAAAATGCTAACATATTTTCTTCGGTTTCGCCATATTTAGATTTAAAAGCAAAATACATATCAAGTCGTTCTTCAATTAAATCGAGTTCATTTTCATCTACATTTTGATTTTCAAGAGTATCAGAAACAGTTGATTTAACATCTTCAATTTCATATTTTAAATTTTCAATTTTATCTGCAATTTCTGAAAACTCATCAGAAAATGAAGCAATTTTCAAAAGAGATTCCGATGCTTTTTCAACCAATTCATAAACACCTAAAGCATCATCATTTCCAGATAAACTTTGATCTGCAACAATCAAACTATCTTTAATTTTTTTAATGTTTAAAATCTCTTGTTTTCTTAACTTTAATTTTTCAATCTCTCCAACTGAAATATTAGCAGTTTCTAATTCATTAATTTGATAAGATAAAATCTCTTTTTTACTCTCATTTTCTGCTTTTGTAGTTTCATATTGCTTTACTGCTTTTCGAGTTTTGAGCATTTTTGAAAAAATATCATTATAAGCATCTAACTTATCTTGATTTTTAGCCAAAGCATCAATAAAACTATAATGCAAATCAGGGTTTAAAAGAGTTTGCGAATCATGTTGACCATGAATGTTAATAAGATAAGGTGCAATTTCTTTTAATAAAAATGCTGGAGCATTTTGCCCGTTGATTTTACAAGAACTTTTTGTTTCAGTTAAAGTTCTTTTAATCATTAATTCATCAGTGTCAACCTCGATACCGAATTCTGAAAGTTTGTTAACAACAACTTTTGAAACATCATCAAAAAACGCAGTAACGCTCGCACTTGAACAACCGTTTCTGATAAGCTCTTTAGAAGTTCGCTCACCTAAAACAGCGTTAATAGAATCAATTATGATAGATTTACCCGCACCAGTTTCACCGGTAAGCACGGTAAATCCATTATCAAATTCAACATCTGCTTTTTCAATAACAGCAATGTTTTCAATATGCAAAGATTTAAGCATTAATTTTTCCTCTATTTTAATGAATTAATTTTATTATAAAGAATTTTAGCATCGTTTTCACTTTTTGCAATAACTAAAATTGTATCATCACCCGCAAGTGTACCCAAAATCTCAGGAAAATCCATATCATCAAGCACTGCACAAGCAGCATTTGCCATACCAGGATAACATTTAATTACAATATCATTAACTGCAGTAGCAACAGAAATTACACTACTTGAAAAAATATAATCATGGCTACCTGTTCTTACTTTTTTTACTGAATGAACAATATATCTTTGTACGCCACTGCCATCAACTGCTTTAGCAAGTCCTAATTCTTTAATATCACGAGAAATTGTTGCTTGAGTTACATTAAAACCTGCATTTTGAAGTAAAGAAATCAAATCATCTTGAGTTGCAACAACATTTTCTCTAACAATATTCAAAATTGCATCTTGTCTGCTTTTTTTCATTTTCTACTCCTTGTTAAAAAACTTTTTATTCAATACATTCATAAAAGTTGTATTTTTAATTCTTATTAAACTTGCAACATATTCATTAGATTTTTTTATTGTTACAATATCATCACTAACCAACTTGATAGATTTTTCACCATCAACAGTTAAATATAATTCATTTTCATCACTGTTATTTCCTTTAATTTTAATTATCTCATTTTCATTTAAAACAATAGGTCTATCAAAAAATGAATGAGGACAAACAGCCGTAACTAAAATACTATTAATAGATGGGTCTAAAATCGGACCACCTGCCGATAGTGAATACGCAGTTGAACCTGTAGGCGTTGAAACTATAACGCCATCTGAACGAGTGTTCATCAACTCATTATCACCAATAGATAATGAAACGTCAACGATTCTTGATAAAGCACCGCGAGAAACAACAACATCATTCACACAATAAATCTTTTTATCGTTTGATGAAACACTAACTTCAAACATCATTCGTTTATCTATTGTAAATTCATTAGATTTTAGTTTTGAAAGTAAATCTAATTCATCGGTTTCAAGACCTGCTGTATAACCAAATCTACCACCATTGATACCCAAAACTGCCTTGTTATAAAAAGATGCTTGTTTCGCCGCTTGTAAAATTGTGCCATCGCCTCCATATGCGATAACAAAATCACAAGATTTTAAATCACTTTGTGGACTTGAAATTTCGAAATCAATATTTTCATCTATAAGTTTATTTTTAATTTTTGAAAAAATCTTTTCATCAACCCCATTAGGGTTTAAAAAAATAATTGTTTTCATAGAAAACCTCTCTTTATGTAAGTTCAATATGAGATTGATTTATAAGCTCATATGCAGTAATAGGTGCTAAAAACTCACTTTTATCATCATTTATAAGATGAATTAAGTATTCAATATTACCCTGTGGGCCCTTGATTGGAGAAAACTCTAAATTCAACACAGAAAATCCAATTTCCATAGAAAAGTTTTTAATCTTTTCAACTACTTCTAAATGAGTAGATGCTTCTCTAACAACACCTTTTTTACCGACTTTATCTTTACCGGCTTCAAACTGTGGCTTGATAAGACAAACACATTCTCCATTTGGTTTCATCAAAGTTTTTAAAACGGGTAAAATCTTTGTTAGAGAAATAAACGAAACATCAACTGATGCAAAGTCTAAACTATCAGGAATTTGCTCATTAGTACAATACCTAAAGTTTGTTCGTTCTAAATTAACAACTCTTTCATCTGTGCGCAACTTCCAAGCAAGTTGACCATAGCCAACATCAACGGCATAAACTTTTGTTGCACCGTTTTGTAGCATACAATCTGTAAATCCACCTGTTGAAGCGCCTATATCAGCACAAATTTTATTTTCAAGAGTAATAGAAAAGTTTTCCATTGCTTTTTCAAGTTTAAGACCACCACGAGAAACATACTTTAATGTTTCTCCTCTAACTTCAACATTCATTCCTTCTTTAACTTGAAATCCTGCTTTATCAACCTTTTGATTATTGACATAAACAGAGCCAGCCATTATCATCGCTTTTCCCTTTTCACGAGATTCAACAAGCCCTTTTTCAACTAAATAAACATCTAACCTTTCAGCCAATTACTAATTTTCTCCCTTAAATTTTTTAATTATACTTTCACTGTTTAGACCTAAATCAACAAGCGCTTCATTTACCGTTGAATGTGGAACAAATTTTTCAATTGCATTTAAACTAACACTGCCATTAAACCCTTTTTCATAAAGAATTGCTGTAAAGTGTTCAGCAAATCCACCAGTTTTCATACCTTCTTCAAAGAAATAAATTTTCTTTGATTTTAGCGCTTCTTCAATTGCTTTTTCATTAATTGGTTTTATTTTATTAAAATAAATAATTTTACAATTTAATGTTTCATTTGCTTTTAAAACTTCACTTAATTCTCTACCATAAGTTATAATACAATTTTCACTATCTTTATTACCTAAAACATAATAATCACTTGGTGTTGGTAATTTGTCACTAATTTCATTTCCTCTCGGATAGCGAATAGCAACAACACCTGTATCGTTATAAATAGCGCATTTCATATCATATTTAAGTTCATCAAAAGTTGCAGGTGAATAAATCGTTACATTAGGAATGGCATTCAAAAATGAGACATCAAAAACACCTTGATGAGTTTCACCATCTGCGCCTACTATTCCTGCTCTATCAATACAAAGAATAACCTTTAAATTCTGCATAGCAGCGTCATGAATAATCATATCATAAGAACGCTGTAAAAAAGTTGAATAAACAGCAAAAACAGGAACTAATCCACCTTTTGCCAAACCACTTGCAAAGGTTACCGCGTGCTCTTCTGCAATACCAACATCATAAAAACGTGATTTAAACCTGTTTTCAAATTCTGATAATCCCGTACTTTCACCCATAGCTGCAGTAATAGCGCAAATTCTTTTATCATTTTCTGCAAAAGACACAAGCGCCTTGCCAAATTCTTTTGAAAATGAAGGTCCAGAGCTTTGCGATTCTCCTGTATCAACATCAAAAGGATTAACTCCATGATAATTACTTGGAATTTTTTCTGCAAAAGAATAACCCTTGCCTTTAACGGTATTTACATGTAATAAAACTGGTCTTGTTTCAGATTTCGCTAACTTTAACATATAGTCAAGCTTCTCTGAATCATGGCCATCAATAGGACCTAAATAAGAAAATCCGAAATCTTCAAAAATTGTACTTCTAAAGAACATACCTTTGAACGCTTTCTTTATTCTTATGGCGTATTTAACAAGTGCCTCTCCACAAAAAGGAATATGAATTAAAACTTTTTCAATACCAGTTTTAAAAAGATGATATCCTTTTTTAGAACGAACTTTAGCAAGGTATCTTGACATTGCGCCAACATTTTTTGAAATAGACATTTTATTATCGTTAAGAATTACGATAAGCTTGTCTTTAGAACGGCCTGCGTTATTAAGACCTTCAAAAATCAATCCACCTGATGATGCGCCGTCACCAACGACAGCGATAACATAGCCGCTTTCATGTTTTTCTCTCTTTGCTTCTGCAAGACCAAAAGCAGCAGAAACGCTTGTACTAGAATGACCGGTTGCGAAAGCATCATACTCGCTTTCTTCGGGCTTCGGAAAACCAGAAATGCCACCTTTTTGACGCAACGTATCAAAATCATCAAGACGGCCGGTTAACATTTTATGAACATAAGATTGATGACCAACATCAAAAACTACTTTATCTTTTGGCAAATTAAAATTTTTATGAATAGAAACGGTTAATTCAACAGCACCAAGATTAGAGGCCAAATGACCACCTGTTTTTGAAACGCAATTAATAAGCTCTTCTCTAATTTCTTTGCAAAGAGCTTTGGTTTCATTTTCATTAAGTTTTTTAATTTCATTTGGTTTGTTATTAACTCGCTTTAAAATACTTTCTTGCATTAAAACACCTTAATTTATTTAATTCATTTAATTATAACACAACAATGCATAAATATACAAGTATTACTTTTAAAAATGAATAAAATTAATATTTTTTTCAAATATAATTGAAAAATCCAATATAATGTGATATTATTTATTTGTATATTAACATAGAGGTATTTAATTATGAAGTTAACTAACAAAAGAATTATTATCAAGCTTGGTACTTCTACTCTTGCTCATTCTACTGGTCTTCTAAATATTCGTAACATCAAAGAAATATGTAGAATATTGAGTGATCTAAAAAATGCAGGAAATGAAATTATAATTGTTTCATCTGGTGCTATTGGTATGGGTGTAGGCAAATTGGGCTTACACAGTAAACCTACAGATATTCCTACCAAACAAGCTGCAGCTGCTGTAGGACAGTGCGAATTAATGTACACATATGATAAATTGTTTTCGCAGTATTCACACACAGTTGCTCAAATTTTGCTTACTGGTAGCGATGTTCATAATGAAGAAAGATTTACTAACTTTAAAAATACTATTAACAGACTTCTTGAATTAAGAGTTATTCCTATCATAAACGAAAATGATACAATAGCAACTCAAGAAATTGTTATAGGTGATAATGACACTTTGGCTGCAATTGTTGCAAAAAGCGTTAATGCAGATTTATTAGTTCTTCTTTCTGATATCGATGGCCTTTATACTGCAGATCCACACAAAGATCCTAACGGCAAGTTAATTGATGTCATCGAAGAAATAACACCTGAAATCGTTGCTCTTGGCGGTGGTAAAGGGTCGAATCTAGGCACAGGTGGGATGTCAACTAAACTTGAAGCTGCTAAAATTGCAACAAGTGCAGGATGTGATATGATTATAGCTAACGGGCAACACCCTGAACTTCTATATGATATTGCTGACGGAAAATCTGTTGGAAGTTTATTCAAGGCAAAAGGTGAAAAGCAATGACAACTACCCAATTATTAAAGCAAGCAAAATCTTCTTGCAATGTTTTCAATAACATTGATACAGAAATAAAGAACAAAGTATTAATATCAATGGCGCAATGTCTTATAGAAAACACTGATGAAATTATTACTGCAAATAAAAAAGATATTGAATTTGCAAAAGATAAAATTTCTGAAGTTATGATTGACCGTCTTTCATTAAATGAAGAAAGAATAAAAGGTATGGCAGATGGAATTATAGCTGTTTCAAAGCTTAACGACCCTTGCGGCGAAGTTTTATCTGAATATAATACTGACAATGGACTTAATATTAAAAAAGTTCGTGTACCACTCGGTGTAGTTGCTATTATTTATGAAAGCAGACCAAATGTTACTTCAGATGCTGCTTCTCTTTGTTTTAAAAGTTCTAATGTTTGTGTGCTCAGAGGCGGTAAAGAAGCAATAAACACAAATCTATCAATTGTTCGCGCATTAAAACAAGCACTGACAAGAAATGGTTTGCCTGATACACTTATTAATTTAGTTGAAGATACTTCAAGAGATAGTGCAAATGAACTTATGAGCGCAGTTGGTTTTGTTGACTTGCTTATTCCACGCGGTGGCGCAGGTTTAATTAATGCTTGCATTAACAACGCAAAGGTACCTTGCGTTCAAACAGGAACAGGAATCTGTCATATTTACATTGATGAATTTGCTGACATTAATATAGCTTTAAAAATTGTTGAAAATGCAAAAACATCTCGACCTTCTGTTTGTAATGCTATGGAAGTTTGTGTTGTTAACAAAAAAGTTGCTAATGAATTTTTGCCAAAGCTTAAGGAAATTTTAGTTGATAAACGCACAGAAAACAAAGTTGAATTGCGACTTGATGAGTATGCTTCAAAAATCATTGATGGTATTAACGCAAATGAAAATGATTTTGATACTGAATTTTTAGATTATATTATGGCAATAAAATGTGTTGATAATATTGAAGAAGCTATTTCACACATTAATACTCATTCAACTATGCATTCTGAAGCAATCATTACTAAATCTAAAGAAAATGCTCAAAAATTTGTAAATTCAATTGACAGTTCATCAGTATATGTAAATGCTTCAACAAGATTTACCGACGGTGGTGAGTTCGGTCTTGGTTGTGAAATGGGTATTTCAACTCAAAAAATGCACGCAAGAGGTCCTATGGTACTAGCATTGGCTCGAATCACTGTTGCCTTAAGGTTCTAAGAACTAGATTCCTTCTAAAAAGATACTGAAAAAAAAA
>JAZRPX010000213.1:0-4353 GCA_045649445.1 Acutalibacteraceae bacterium
GCTCATATAAATCAAGCGCTACTACCTCGCCTTTATCACTCATATTTTCAGCAATCGAAAAACTTTTGCCACCTGGCGCTGCGCATACATCAAGCACTCGCTCGCCACTACTTGCGCCAACTATTTTTGCACAAATTGCACTTGCGGCATCTTGAACATGAAAATATCCTTCATTAAATCCATAAAGATTTCTTACGCTACCTGCATTTTTAAGCACGAGGATTTCATCTATTAATGGATGATTTGTTACCTCACATTGATTTGATAACTCTTGTTTTAAATTATCAACAGAGATTTTTAATGTATTAACCTTTATATTAACACCATCAAGCAAGAAAAATCCTTGCAAAATATCTTCTGCTTCTTCGCCATATTGGTTTATAAAAAGGTTTGCTATATTTTCTGAAACTGAATATTTTACAGATAAGCACTTTGATTTTTCTGATGGATATTCTACCCTTTTATCATCACGCAAAAATGCGCGCAACACAGCATTTACAAATCCACCAAGATTAGAAAACTTTGATTTTCTCACAATCTTTACAGTTTCATTAACAGCGGCAGAATCAGGGATTTTATCCATAAACAAAATTTGATAAAGCGCAGTTTCTAAACAAATTAAAATAAAAGGTTTTATCTTTTTTAAAGGTGTTTTTGAATATTTTGAAATTATATGCTCTAAAGTTAATTTGCGCTCTAATGTGCCATAAACTATGCTTGTTGCAAACGCTTTATCTTTTGGTGAAAGTTCACAATTTTCAAGCATTTTATCAATAGCAATATTTGAATAAGCGCCATCTGTTTCTATTTTTAAAAGCGTAATTATCGCTTTATTTCTTGCATTTGACATAAAAAATTAATCTCTTCTTCTACCTAAAAATCTTGTTGCGTAATAAAGGAACATCAAAATAGATTGCATTAGCGCAGCAACATAAGTTAGCGCTGCTGCAGACAAAACTTTTTTTGCGCCTTTTATATCTACATCTGTAAATCTTGGATTACTTTCAATTGCTACTACTGCTCTGCGTGAAGCATTAAATTCAACCGGTAAGGTTACAAGTTGAAATAATACTGATAACGAAAACACTGCTAAAGCAATATATAAAAGCGGCATAAAATTAAGAACATAACCTAAAATTAATAAAATAGGACTAATACCTGCGCCAAAATTGCAAATCGGTACTAATGCCGAGCGCACTTTTATTGGTGTATAACCAACTGCGTGTTGCACGGCATGGCCTGCTTCATGAGCCGCAATACCAATTGCTGACACTGTATTACTACCAAAAACACCATCTGAAAGATAGATGGTTTTATGCTTTGGATTAAAGTTATCTGTTAAATTACCATTTATTCTTTTGACATCAACATCAAAAATTCCGTTTGCTTTTAAAATTTCTTTTGCAATCATTTCTCCGGTGTAACCAGCCGAGTTTAAAACATTGCTATATTTTGCATAGCTTGATTTTACTTTTAATTGCGCATAAAGGGCAATAATAAGCCCTGGCAAAGCAAACATAAAATACATTGGGTCAAAATAATAATAGTAAAAAGGCATTTTATTCAACTCCTAAAAATTCTGCTGTGATTTTTTTGCCACGCAAAAAGTCTTCAGTTTTCATGCGTTTTGAACCTTCAAGCTGAAGTTCTAATATTTTGAGTGCATTTTCACCACACGCTACTACTAATTCTTTTTCGCTTTCTAATACTTTTCCCGCTTTTTCTTGTTTTTCAATAATTTCTGCCGAGAAAATTTTGAGCATTTTATTATCAACTTTAGTATATGCAACCGGCCAAGCATGCAAACCTCTGATTTTACAATCAATTTCATTTGCGCTCAAATTCCAATCAATTTCGCCATCTTGTTTTTTAATAATTGGAGCATAGGTTGCTTGTGTTTCATCTTGTTTAATAGGTTTTATGCTACCTTCTTCTAAACCTTTTACAGTTTCTATTAAAAGGTCACCACCCATTACTTTAAGTCTATCCCACAATTGCTCTGCGGTTTCGGTTTTGCCGATTTCTGTTTTAGCGGTAAGTAAAATATCACCCGTATCCATACCTTCATCTAAAAGCATTGTTGAAACACCTGTTTCTTTTTCGCCACAAACAATCGACCATTGAATTGGTGATGCGCCACGATATTTTGGCAAAAGCGATGCATGAACATTTATGCAACCAAAAGGCGCTAAATCGAGCACTCTTTTTGGCAGAATTTTGCCATAAGCAACAACTACAATTAAATCAGGTTTTAGCCCTTTTAATGTTTCATATATTTCATCATCTTTTAAAGTAGTTGGTTGATAAACAGGAAGCCCTAATTCTAAAGCTGCTACTTTTACTTCAGGTGGGGTTAAAATACGCTTTCTACCTACTGGCATGTCAGGTTTTGTAAATACTGCAGACACATTATAGCCATTTTCCACTAACACACGAAGTGATTCTTCGGCAAAATCAGGTGTGCCCATAAAAACTATATTCATATATTATTCCTCTTCTGATTTTTCAATTTTATCAACAAATAAAGTACCATCTAAATGGTCGATTTCGTGACACAACGCGCGCGCTAAAAGTTCTGTGCCTTTTACTTTAAACTCGTTTCCAAATCTATCTTGTGCTTTTACTGTTACTTTCATAGGGCGAGTTACTTCTCCCCACTGTCCTGGACAAGAAAGACATCCTTCTTCATCAGTTTGCTCACCTGAAGTTTTAATAATTTCAGGATTGATAAGCTCGATTTTGCCTTCGCCAACATCAATTACTGCGATACGGCGCAAAATACCAACCTGTGGACCTGCAAGGCCTACACCATTTGCTTCAACCATTGTTTCATACATATCGTCTAAAAGAGCATGAAGTTTTGCATCAAACTTTTCTACCCTATGACACTTTTTTCTTAAAACTTCATCACCGATTTTTACTATTTCTCTTAACATTTTTACACCTCAAATTATATTTTCAGGGTTGATGTCTGCAAAAAGGGTTACATATTTATATTTTGCGCTTGTTTGAACATCAACTAACAATTTTTTTATTAAATCACGAAAACGCTTACTATTTTTACATTTTATTATAAGACGATAACGATATTTATTATTGATTTTAGGTATATTACAAGGCGATGGGCCTAAAATAATTACCTTCAAATCTTTATATTCATCTGCTATTTTTTCTTTAAATTTATCAAAGAAAAGATTTGCTGTTTCAACGGTATTTTCTTTTGAAGCACCCGAAAAACCTATTACGCATAAATCACAGTAAGGTGGATATTTCAATATTTTTCTTTGCAAAATTTCAGTTTCGTAAAACTGCTCATAATCTTGCTTTGATGATAATGAAATAATTTCATTATCAGGCGCAATTGTTTGTACAACTGCTGTTCCCTCTTCACTTCTGCCAGACCTACCTATAACTTGGGTAAGTAGTGAAAAGGTTTTTTCATATCCACGAAAATCGTTGCCATATAAAAGTTGGTCAGCATTAAGCACACCAACGAGCGTTACATCAGGGAAATCAAGACCTTTTGCAACCATTTGCGTGCCTATCATAACATCATATTCACCATTTTTAAAAGCATTTAACTTTTCTTCATGTGAATTTCTTGTCATAGTTGTATCTGCATCCATACGAAGAATACGCATATTAGGAAAGATACTCGATAACTCTTCTTGCGCTTTTTGAGTTCCAAACCCAGAAAGGCGCACATTGCTTTCACCACAAACTTTACACTTATCTGTATATTCTTCGGAATAACCACAATAATGACACATCATTCTATTATTTGCAGTATGATATGTCATAGAAATACTACAATTAGGACATTGTTTTACCTCGCCACAATTTGTACAAGAAACAACCACTTGATAACCGCGACGATTAAGAAGAATTATTGACTGTTTTTTATTTTCCAAAGTTTCACTCAATGCATCAAGCAAAGTGTCACTAAAAATACCGAAATTACCTTTTTTATACTGCTCTTTCATATTAGCAGTTTTAACTTTAGGCAATGTTACACTGCCATATCTATTTTTCAAAGTATAGAGTGAGAAAAATCCCGATTTTGCAAGAGAATATGTTTCAACCGACGGTGTTGCCGATGCCATAAGGAACAAGCAATTATGATATTTACTTCTTGTTCTTGCAACATCACGCGCATGAAAACGAGGCGAACTTTCGGATTTATATGTATGCTCTTGCTCTTCATCCATAATAATAAGCCCGATATTCTGCATTGGCGCAAAGACTGCAGAACGAGTTCCAATTGCTATTCTCGCTTCACCCGTTTTTACTCTTTTCCATTCATCAGTACGAGCGCCAAGGCTCATTGCAGAATGGAAAATTGCTATCTTTTTG
>JAZRPX010000214.1:0-2394 GCA_045649445.1 Acutalibacteraceae bacterium
CTTATATGCCTGTTTTTTTAGCAGGGGTAAATTGTGCAACTGCGGTTGCTTTTTCTAATTCCGTTTCGTTATTTAAAACTTCTCATCAAGTTGGACATATTTTAGCAGCTCTTTATAGTGCAAATAGATTGGATTTGATTAACCAAAGATTTATTGCTTTTCATTATTCAGGTGGCACAACAGAAGCGCTTTTAATCACCCCTGATGATGAGCAGATTATAAAATGTGAAAAAATTGCCGAATCAACTGATTTAAAAGCGGGACAGGCAATTGATAGGGTAGGAGTAATGCTTGGTCTTAATTTCCCAGCAGGCGCAAAATTAGATGAATTATCACAAAAAGGTATTAATCCTTTGAAAATTAAAACATCTTTTAAAGATTTAAATTGTAGTCTATCAGGAATTGAAAACAAAGCAAAAATGCTTTTTGAAAAAGGTGAATCTCCTGAAAACATTGCCAGATTTACAGTTGAATACATCAAAGAAACTGTTGTTAGAATGACTGAACTTTTAAAAGAAAAATATGGTGATTTGCCATTCGTATATAGTGGTGGCGTGATGAGCAATACGATAATAAGAGAAGAAATATCAAAACAAGGTGGTATTTTTTGCGAACCACAATTTTCATCTGATAACGCTTCTGGTATTGCAATTTTTGCTGCGCTTAAAGATAAAAAAGAGGTGTAATTTTGGAAGAAAAAAAGATTTTTAATGTTACACAACTTAATATGTATGTAAAAAACCTGCTTGATTCTAATCAAATTTTAAATGACATTTATATATGTGGTGAGATTTCTAATTTCACTAATCACTATAAATCAGGTCATTTGTATATGTCATTGAAAGATGAGGGTGGAGTTATAAAAGCTGTTATGTTTAGACAATATGCTTCTAAACTACAATTTGAACCTAAAGACGGTATGAAAGTTGTTGTAAGAGCAAAAGTTTCACTCTATGAACGCGATGGCACTTATCAGTTATATATTGTTGCAATGAAGCAATATGGTCTTGGTGAATTACAGTTAAAATATGAACAAATTAAAGAAAAATTAAAGAGCGAAGGACTGTTTGCCGAAGAACATAAAAAACCATTGCCTAAAATTCCTTCTACAATTGCTGTTATAACAAGTCCAACAGGTGCTGCAGTTCAGGATATTTTTAACATTCTTAAAAGGCGTTATCCTGCAGTAAAGGTTGTTATGTGTCCCGTTCAAGTTCAAGGTGAATTAGCTGCGCCAAGTTTAATCGAAGCTGTTAAAGAAGTTAATTTTAAAAATTGTGCTGATGTAATTATCATAGGTCGCGGTGGTGGTTCTATCGAAGATTTATGGGCATTCAACGATGAAACACTTGCAAGAACAATATTTACTTCGAAAATACCTGTAATTTCGGCTGTAGGCCACGAAACAGATTTTACTATATGTGACTTCGTGTCTGACAAAAGAGCGCCTACGCCTTCAGCAGCTGCAGAATTAGCAGTGCCTGATAAAGATGAATTAGAATTAAGAATAAAAAGATATGTTTTAAATTTATCTTCTTATTTGAAAAAGAATTTTAATCAAAACAAATTAAAGCTTGAAAGTTTGTTGAACAAGCAATGTATGAAAAATCCTTATTTTAATATTACTTTAAAAGGTCAAAGAGTTGATTTGCTTGAAAGCAGATTAAACAAAGCGTTTGAAAAAGTTTTTTCGTTGAACAACGCAAGGTTTATTAAATTTGCTGCTAAATTAAACTCATTAAGTCCTACAAATGTATTGTTAAGAGGTTATTCTGTTGTCTATAAAGATAATAAGATAATATCTAAAAAAGACGATTTAAACGCTGGAGATAACATTAAAATCAACTTATCTGATGGCGTTGTTAATGCTGAAATTAAAGAATAAAAGGAGTAAGATTATGAGTGAAATGAATTTTGAAAAAGCAGTAAATGATTTAGAGAAAATAACTTTAGCACTTGAATCTGGTGAGTTAGGATTAGAAGAATCAATGAAGTACTATGAGAACGGTACAAAACTTGCTGATTTTTGTTTAAAAAAATTAAAAGAAGCTGAATTAAAAATCCAGCAATTAAGTGATATTAAGAATGACGGAGAGTAATAATGTCTTATACTGATTTGTTTAAATATAAAAATATAATTGAAAAAGAGTTAATTGATATTGTTAACAAAAAATCTGCCCCTAATGTGTTAAAAGATGCTATGAAATACTCACTAGAGGCAGGCGGCAAAAGAATTAGACCTTGTCTTATGATGGAATTTTATAGAGTTTTAGGCAAAAAACCCGAAGAAATTCTTAATTTTGCTTGTGCTGTTGAAATGATTCATACATACTCGCTAATTCATGACGATTTGCCTTGTATGGATGATGATGATTTTCGAAGAGGAAAACCATC
>JAZRPX010000215.1:0-3389 GCA_045649445.1 Acutalibacteraceae bacterium
AAGTATTATAATGTTTAAAAATGCCCCTATAGTTAAATGGATATAATAAGATCCTCCTAAGATTTAGTTATAGGTTCGATTCCTATTGGGGGCGCCAAAAAGCAGGGAAGAGAGCATTTAACAATGCTCTCTTTTCGTTTATTTAAAATCATTTTTCATTTTTTCCAAAGCTTTTTTCTCGATTCTCGAAACATAAGATCGAGAAATTTTCATTTTGTTAGCAATCTCTCTTTGAGTTAATTCTGGCATACCACAAAGGCCGTATCTATAAAAAATAATCATTTTTTCGCGATTATCTAATTTTTCATCAATGATTTTATATAGCTTTTCACTTTTAATTTTGAGTTCAATTTCATCAGGTATATTGATATCATCCGATATAATATCGATCAAAGATAAAGTATTTCCATCTTTATCAATATCAACAGGATCCGACATATATACATCGCCATTTGTCTTTTTTTGTGAACGAAAATACATTAAAATCTCATTTTCAATACATCTCGAACAATAAGTTGCAAGTTTTGTGCCTTTGTCAGACGTATATGAATTAACACCTTTTATCAGTCCGATAGTTCCAATTGAAATCAAATCATCTTGATCATAACCAGCAGAATAATATTTTTTAATAATGTGCGCTACAAGTCTTAAATTATGTTCAACAAGTTTATTCCTAGCATTTAAATCACCGCTTTTTTCAAATAATTCAATATATTTTTCTTCATCGTTTTTAGGTAATGCTTTTGGAAATTCATTATTCTGATTTATATGTAAAATCATAAATAATGAGTTTAAAGCAAGTTTTAAAAATTCAAAAAACATCAAATAACCACCTATTAAAATACTTTATTATAATTTATGTTTTAACAGGTTGTATTTATAATAAATTAGTATAGATCTTTTGTGATTATATATGCTAACAGTTTATAATTTAAAAAGTTTTCTTCGTTCATTCCACTTAAAAAACATTCTTCCAAGATCACCAAATTTATTGACTTTAACAATTAGTTCAACTGACTTATCAATATTATACCTATGTGCAAATCCAATACCACGCTCGCAGTCATGTTTTCGATGCATAAGAGCTAAAAAATCATACTGTTGAATTTTTAAAAAGTTATTTGTTGGATGTGCAGAATACACAGAAATCAACTCAGGAGTTTTGTTTACATCAAAATCGCCAGAATCACGAGATAATTGTCCGCAGATGAGAATTGGAACAGAATATTTTCTTGAAATATGTGGAAGTCTTTGACATACATTCCCGTCTAAAAGTTCTATATAATCAATAATTACAAGTTTTACGTTATTTTTATCTGCAATTGCTGATTCAATCTCATTAACTGATAAAATAGCAGAATCACATACTTCAACATTATTTACAGACAGACCTCTCGATCTCATGTTTTGTTGCCACTGTTCTTTTGATAGTCCTAACGAAAAAACAATAATAGTACCTTTTGTTTTTTTAACAATGGAGTCAGCAATCTGCATAAATAGCGTTGTTGTTCCAAAACCTGGGTTTGCAAAAATTCCATAAACACCTCTTTTCTTTGTAATGTTATTTAATAATTCATTAATTCCATAATTTTTCTTCAAAATAATCACCTCTTTAAATGTATTTTAACAAAGATCGTGTACCAAATTTGTCACATGTCCACATTCCTGTTTTTTTAAAAATGAATTTTCTAATATAATTTTGAAAACACTTCTTGGCTTTTAGATCGTATCATTAATAATTTCGAAAGTAAATCCTTCCAGTATAAATCTCCTTGTTTTGCAGATAATAAAAGTACAATTTGTAAATTAAGGAGATTTTTAAATGAAAGCAACAGGAATTGTCAGAAGAATTGATGATTTAGGTAGGGTAGTTATTCCAAAAGAAATTCGTAGAACAATGCGAATTAGGGAAGGGGACCCACTTGAAATTTATACTGATAATAACGGAGAGGTTATCTTTAAAAAATATTCACCAATCGGTGAATTAAATGATTTTGCAACTCAAATTGCAGAAAGCGTTTCAGGTTTAACAGTAGCACCAATTGTTATTTTAGATAGAGACCATTGCATTGCTGCTGCAGGTATTTCTAAAAAAGAAGTTTTAGAACGAAGAGTTACGCAACAAGCAGAAGAATTACTTGATAGACGTATTAAATATGTGTGTAATGATTCATCAGAAAGCGTTCAACCACTTGAAGGCGTTGATAGACTTGCTTCTGTTTTTGTTCCAATCATCTCAAATGGTGATATAACAGGAGCTGTTGTAATGTTAAAAGACACACAAAACGATAAGTGTAGCGAATCAGACGAAAAAATCTGCACATTAACTGCGAATTTTTTAGCAAAACAAACTGAGGAATAACACAAAAACCTTACCAATTTATTCTTGGTAAGGTTTGTTTTTTAATTTCGCTAATGGATTTGATTCACTCGCTTTTTTTATTTGCGCATTTGATAAATGAGTATATATTTCAGTTGTACCTAAATTCTCGTGACCTAAAACTTGTTGCAAAACTCTTATATCAACGTTTCCATGCTGATACATAAGCGTTGCTGCAGTATGTCTTAGTTTATGAACAGTGTATCCTTGACCAGACAAACCTGCTTTTTTGAGAGTATTTTCAACCATAAGTTCAACAGAACGAGGGCTTATTCTTTTATCATTTCTGCTTATAAAAAGGGCTTGTTTTTCTTTTGAAGAACCATTTAATCTAATTTTTAAATAGTCTTTCACAGCGTTTACACAAGCGTCATTTAAATAAACGATCCGTTCTTTATTACCTTTACCTCTAACCTTGAACAAATGTTCGTCAAAATTTAAATCATTGATATTTATAGCACATAATTCTGATAAACGAAGTCCACAATTAAGAAATAGGGTAATTATACAATAATTTCTTTCTTTGTATTGACCATCAACTGCATTTAATAATTTTAAACTTTCTTCTAAAGTTAAATATTTAGGCAAAGATTTTCTTATTTTTGGCGATTCTAATTCTTCAACAGGATTTATACTTATAATAGCTTTGTTATTTGTATAAAATCTAAAAAAAGATTTTAATGTAGAAATTCTACGAGCTCTTGATTTTTCGTTATTGTTTCTTTCAGAATGTAAATAATAAATAAACTCATTAACATCATCAAAAGAAATTGATTTTAAAAGAGAGTGGTCGATATCAGAAATATCAATATCTTCAATTTTTTCAATATTGTTAACTAAACCTTTATGAAATTTTATAAAACGAAAGAACAAATGCAAATCTCTAAAATAATTATCAGCAGTTTTATCAGTTTTGCCCTTAACAGTTCTTATATAGTTTATATAATCTTTAATAAGTGGTGGTGAGTCTCTAAAAGTCATAAAAACCTCCTAATTATCCATATATTAT
>JAZRPX010000216.1:0-2330 GCA_045649445.1 Acutalibacteraceae bacterium
GTTAGTTTGTCACCTCTATCAACACCTGTAAGAATTGTGGTTGAACCTGTTGGTACAGGAACACGTTGAGCTGAACCGATGAGTTTGCCGTTAAGCTCTGAAATTACAAGACCGATTGCTTTAGCAGCACCTGTTGAGTTAGGTACGATGTTAGCAGCACCTGCTCTTGCTCTTCTCATATCGCCTTTTCTGTGTGGACCATCAAGAATCATTTGGTCACCAGTGTAAGCGTGGATTGTTGACATGATACCGCTTTGGATTTCAGCATAGTCGTTAAGAGCTTTAGCCATAGGAGCTAAGCAGTTTGTTGTACATGAAGCAGCAGAAATGATTGTATCATCAGCTGTTAATGTATCTTCGTTTACTGAGAATACTACTGTTGGAAGGTCATTACCTGCAGGAGCAGAAATAACAACTTTTTTAGCACCAGCATCGATGTGAGCTTGTGATTTTGCTTTTGAGCAGTAGAAACCTGTACACTCAAGAACAACGTCAACACCGAGTTCACCCCATGGGAGTTCAGCAGCGTTTGGTTTTGCATAAATTGTGATTTTTTTGCCGTCAACTACGATGTAATCGTCACCAGCTTCAACTGTGTGAGTTTCTTCACCGATTTTGCCACAATAGCCACCTTGAGCAGTGTCATATTTGAGCAAGTTAGCGAGCATTTTAGGATCTGTTAAGTCGTTGATAGCAACAACTTCATAGCCCTCTGCACCGAACATTTGTCTGAATGCGAGACGACCGATACGGCCGAAACCGTTAATAGCAACTTTTACTGACATAATTTTGTCCTCCTAATATTTGTTGTCTTATATATATTATACCAATTTAAAAATAATTTCAAGAGTTTTTGTTAATTTTTTAACTATTTTTCAAACTTTTTACCTTTTGTTTATATATTGATGTGAATTAACTGTATTTTTTGTAGATTTTATATACAATATAAAAAAATACACTCGAAAAGCGAAGACTTTTCAAGTGTATTTACAAAAAACTAATTAGTCAGCCAATGGTTCAAATTGGTCAGCACCAACACCACAAAGTGGGCAAACAAAATCTTCTGCTAATGTTTCGCCGCCTTGAACATAACCACAAGCTTGGCAAACATAACCTTTTGGTGGTTCTGCTGGAGCTTCTGGCTCTGCAGGAGCTTCTTCTACAACTTCTTCAGGTAAAAGAGCTCTAATTGAAAGACTTACACGTTTAGCATCAAAATCAATGCCTACGATTTGAGCTTCAACTTCTTGACCGATTTCAAGAACATCTTGAGGTTTTTCAATTCTCTTATTAGCAATTTGAGAAATATGGATAAGACCATCAATACCTGTCATAAGATTAGCAAAAGCACCGTATGAAGCAAAACTTACAATTTTAACTGTTGCTGTATCGCCAACTTGATATTTTGTTTTAATGATTTCCCAAGGATTATCTTCAGCTTTTTTGAAGCCCAATGAAATCTTCTTAGCTTCTTTATCAAGTTCTTTAACATAAACTGTTACTGTATCGCCAACATTAACAACTTCTGATGGATGTTTAATTCTTGTCCAAGCAAGTTCTGTAATATGAATCATACCATCAACGCCGCCGATATCAACAAATGCGCCGTAAGATGTGAGAGATTTAACAACGCCTTCATATGTAGCGCCTTCTTCGATAGCTGCCCATGCAGCTTCTCTTTGTTTCTTTTGTTCTTCACGCAAGATAACGCGAATAGAACCTACAACATTTCTGCCACGACGAATATCAATAACTTTAAATGAAACAGTTGTTCCAACTAAATCATTCAAATCTTCATTTCTTGTTAATGTTGCTTGTGAAGCAGGAATAAATACGCGAACACCGTTTGATACAACTGTGATACCGCCTTTTACAACTGCTGACACATTACCTTCTAAAATAGCGCCTGATTCTTTTGCTTCTTCCATTACTGCAATACCAGCATGTGAATCAAATTTCTTTTTAGAAAGATTGATAATACCCTCTTGGTCATTAGTTCTCATAACGATTAAATCAATTTCATCGCCAACTTTAACAACATCTACAGGGTTAACGTTTGGTTCAGCTGAAAGCTCGTTTGCAGGAACAATACCTGTATACTTGCGTCCAATATCAACCTGAACTTCAGTTGGGTTTACAGCCACTACAACACCTTTAACTCTTTGGTTAGAGTTCATGCTGTTTAATGACTCTTCAAGCGCTTCTTCGAATGTCATATCGTCAAAGGACTTTTCAAGCTTTGTTTCAGCCTCCATTTTAGTTTCAGCTGTAACTTCTTCAGCCATAGTTTCCTCGTTTTTCAAAATTTCGGTCATTGTGTTTAGTACCTC
>JAZRPX010000217.1:0-1170 GCA_045649445.1 Acutalibacteraceae bacterium
TACAACTTTATCTTTTGTAGCATCAAAATCATGATTACCTGTTGCTGGGGTAAAATCTGCTTTAAAAGTTTTACTACAAATAGTACAACTATATTCAGTATAACCCTCTTTACCACAAGTTGGCGCTACAACATTCTTTTCTGCGCTCATATCAGGAATATGTTCATGGTCTAAGATAGTAACCTTTGTGAGTGTTATATCTTTGTCGGTTTGAACCAAAGCATCGCTACCATACTTTTTACCATCTTCATCAACATAATATAAGAAAGATTCATCATATTGATAAGGTGTGAAATAGTCGCCATCAACTGTGAAGTATTTCACACCGTCAACAGTTACAATATGTTCGCCGGCTTTGATTGTTCTGGTTTTATTAAAACTACAATCACGACATCTATAAGTTACACTTCCGTTAGCAGTTTCGGTTGGCGCAGTAAAACCAGTGCTATAAATATTATGAGTACCTAGATGTTCGTTATATCCAAGATTTTCTGTGCCACAAGTTTTGCAAGTATAATGGAAACCACTACCACCTGTACAGCCATTATCATATGCTACTTTTGTGCTTTCATCAATAATGTGTTCCGCAAAAGTGTAAGCGCCTGAAATATCTGTACCAGCACCCTTTTGATAATAATAATCGCAATCTAAGCAAGAACATTTGTAATATTGCATATTTTTGCAAGTGTTTTCACCTAAAAGTTCATAACTGATATTATGACCTTTAATTGGCGCTGTTTCAACTTCTTCTAAAACTTCGCCACACTCTGTACATCTATATGTTGTAATCTCGCTATAATAACAGTCTGCCTCACGAGTTACAGTACCGTTATCAGATATATGGTCTTTTGGCTTTTCGCCAATTTCTTTAGCGCAATACATACAAGCAGTTGCTTGTGTACAATTTCCATAATTATATGAATGCTCACAAGTCATTGTGAAATTGCCAGACATATCAAACGCAGGTGAATAAATATCGCCATGTTCGTCATACATAACATTGCAATCAGCAATGCTTACATTCCAAGTATTTTCTTCATAATTTGAAAGTGCGCCTAAATTGTTAAATTGAGTGTTTGCAAGCTTAATATTAGCATTTGAAAGTGCGCTTTCAGATGTAAACAAATATTTAGCATCATTAACAACGCAATTATTAAATTGTAATTTTCT
>JAZRPX010000218.1:0-9036 GCA_045649445.1 Acutalibacteraceae bacterium
ATGGCTACGATCCGACTTGTGATAGTGAAAAGCGCAAAGTAATAGTACCTGATTTCACAGGTTATACTGTTTCACAAGCTAATCAACTTAGCATAGATTCAGGTTTAAATATGTATATAAATGGAAATACTACTAACTCAACAGCTTATTCGCAGTCGATTGAAGCAGGTGTTAGCGTTGAAGTTGGTACAGTAATAACAGTTAGTTTTAGAGAATCAGTTAATGTAGAGTAAGAAAGGGAACAAAAATGAAATTTTCAGAATTATACAATGTAGGAAATGTTAAAATTGATGATTTTGATGTAAAAGGCGTTTTTTGTGATTCACGAAGAGTTACAAAACATTCTATTTTTGTTTGCATTGTAGGAACTGCAATGGATGGTCATAATTTTGCAAAGTCAGCATATGAAAATGGCGCTTCTGCAATTTTTTGCGAAAAAGATTTAGGTCTTGATAATCAAATAATTGTTGAAGATACAAAATCTGTTTATGCAACATTATGTGCAGCTTATTTTGGTAATCCTTCAAAGAAAATGAAACTTATAGGTGTTACAGGTACATCGGGTAAAACATCTGTAACATATATTCTTAAAAATTTGCTTGAATCACAAGGCAAAAAAGTGGGCCTTATAGGCACAATTCAAAATATAATCGATAAAGATGTTTTGCCTGCTAAAAACACAACTCCTGATGCTTATGAGTTACAATCTTTACTTTCATTGATGCAAAAAGCAGGATGCGAGTATGTTGTGATGGAAGTTTCGTCTCATGCGTTGGAGCAAAAAAGAGTTTTTGGACTTGAGTTTGAATGTGCAATTTTCACTAATTTAACACAAGACCATCTTGATTATCACATTACAATTGAAAACTATTTACAAGCAAAATTAAAACTTTTTAAAATGACAAAACTTGCTATTGTAAATATTGATGATGAATATGCAAATAGAGTAATTGATGCTTGTGAATGTCCTGTTATTACTTTTTCAACCGAGAAAAACGAGGCAGACTATACAGCGAAAGAAATCAGATTTTTACCTGCAAGTGTTAATTATGAACTTGTTACAAACAGTAATATTGGTAGAGTGAAAATTTCAACTCCAGGTATTTTTTCTGTTTATAACAGTATGGCTGCAGGTATTGCAGGAATTTCTATCGGCATTGATTTTCAAAGTGTTGTTTCATCACTTTGTGAGGTGCCTGGAGTAAAAGGAAGGGTTGAACTCGTTCCTTGTGATAAGGATTTTAGCATTATTATTGACTATGCTCACACACCTGATGAAATCGAAAATGTTTGTGCAATGATTAACAGAATTAAAAAAGGACGCCTTATAACTGTTTTTGGTTGTGGTGGAGATAGAGATAAAACTAAAAGACCGATTATGGGCGAGATTGCGGCTAAACTTTCAGATTATGTTGTAGTAACATCAGATAATCCAAGAAGTGAAGACCAAATGAAAATAATTCAAGATGTTTTAGTTGGCGTTGAAAAACATAAAACACCTTATAAAGTTTTAGAGAGCAGAGAAGAAGCAATTGAGTTTGCTATAAAATCTGCAAAAACTGATGATATTGTTCTTCTTGCGGGAAAAGGCCATGAAACATATCAGATTTTAAATACAGGTACTATTCATTTTGATGAACGAGAAGTAGTTGAAAAAGTACTTTCGAAGATGTAAAAGGAGTAATTAATATGGTTTCTTCAATTTCAGCAGTGGTAGGATTTTTAGTTACATTTTTAATCGGATTTGTTTTTATTCCGTTTTTGAAAAAATTAAATTTTGGACAAACGATTTTAGAAATTGGTCCTGCTTGGCATAAAGAAAAACAAGGCACACCAATTATGGGTGGACTTATGTTTATTCTTGGCACAACAATTGCAACGGTTATTGGATTTGTTATTGCTTATTACACTTATTCAATTAGAGATGCTTTTGTATATTATGTTGGTGAAGATAAGTTAATTAGACTTGTTTCAGGATTTTTAATGGCTCTTTTAATGTCTTCAATCGGTTTTATGGATGATTATATTAAAGCAGTTAAAAAGCAGAATTTAGGATTAAAAGCAAGTCAAAAAACTGCTATGCAGTTGCTTGTTTCTGCAGCTTATCTTTTAACCTTGTATTTGTCTGGTATGACAACTACAACAATTCCTTTTGTAGGAGAGGTTAGCATTGTTTCGGGCTTTGGCATAATCTTTTGGCCAATAGCATTAATGTTTATCTATGGCTTTACAAATGCTGTTAATTTAACAGATGGAGTTGATGGTTTAGCATCGAGCGTAACAGTTGTTGTATCACTTTTCTTTATGTGCGCAGGTGCATTAGTAAATGGCATTAATTCAACTATTTTACCTGCAGCATTATGTGGTGCTTTAATTGGATTTTTGGTTTGGAATTTACACCCAGCAAAAGTATTTATGGGTGATACAGGGTCAATGTTTTTGGGTGGAATAGTTGTTGCTTTTTCATTTGAAATCAATTGTCCGATAATTTTGATTTTAGCAGGTATTTTATATTTGTTTGAAGCGTTATCAGTTGTTATTCAGGTTACATATTTCAAATTAACAGGTGGTAAACGAATATTTAAAATGAGCCCAATTCATCATCATTTTGAGATGAGCGGTTGGAAAGAAAATAAAATCGTTGTTATTTTTTCATTAGTTGCAGCAATAGGTTGTATTTTATCATTTATACTTCTTAAAACAGTTTATTAAATTTGAAAGGGGAGCTGGTTTTGAGCACTCAAGAGAGCAGAAAGAAAGTTAAAAAACCAACTTTTTGGTCATCAATAAAACAAGAAGGAAAAATGGATATATCATTTTTCTTTTTAGTAGTTGGCTTGTTAGTAACAGGTCTTATTATGCTCTTTTCTGCATCTGCTCCATATGCTTCTCATTATTATAATAACAGTTATCATTTTATAACTCGTCAGTTATTCTTTGCTATTTTTGGTTTTCTTGTTATGATGGTAATTTCAAAAATAAACTATCATATTTTTAGAAGATTTGTTTGGATAATAACAGGTGTTTCTTTAGCGCTACTTATTCTTGTTTTAGTAGTACCTGAAGTAAAACCTGGTTTTAAAAGATGGTTAAAAATTGGTTCTGTTCAATTTCAACCATCAGAAATAGCAAAATTTGCTTTGATTTGTTTACTCGCATTTTTAATAACAAAAAATTATAAAAGAATGAAAGAAACAAAATTTCAGTTGATATTGTTAGGAATGATAGGTCTATTTTGCGTTTTAATTCTTGTAGAAAACCATCTTTCTGCAACAATCCTTGTTTTCTTAATCGGTTTCGTTTTGATGTTTGTCGGCGGAATGAGTTGGAAGGTTATTTTTGGTATGAGCGCGCTGGGCGTTGGCGGCGTTGCTTTGGCAGTTATAACTGGCTTAATTAGTTATGCTTCAGATAGATTTGCTTATTGGATTGATCCTTGGGCAGACGCTACAGGAAAAGGTTTTCAAACTATTCAATCGCTTTTGGCAATTGGCTCAGGCGGAATAATGGGTAGGGGAATCGGACAATCAAATCAAAAATATCTTTGGTTGCCAGAGCCGCAGAACGACTTTATCTTTTCCGTTGTATGCGAAGAACTAGGTTTTGTAGGCGCCGCTTTGATTGTAATTGGGTTTGCATTACTTGTGTGGCGTGGCTTTACAATAGCATTAAGGGCTTCAGATAAATTTGGAATGCTTTTATGTATAGGTCTTGTATTCCAAGTAGGATTACAGGCAGTTTTAAATATTTTGGTTGTAACTAATACACTTCCAAATACAGGTATTAGTTTGCCGTTCTTTAGTTACGGTGGAACTTCGCTAGTGATGTTATTAGCGCAAATGGGAATAGTTTTATCAATATCGCGTAGTTCGAATATTGAAAAAGCATAGGGGGTTTTAAAAAGATGAATGTTGTTTTTGTTGCCGGTGGTACCGGAGGACATATTAACCCTGCATTAGCAGTTGCAGGTACATTTAAAAAAAGATATCCTGATGCAAATATTAGTTTTATTGGTAATAGAACTGGTATGGAAGCAACTTTAGTACCTAAAGCTGGCTATAAATTTTATCCTATTGATGTTGCAGGATTTCAAAGAAAATTGACTTTAAATAATATTAAAAGAAATGCAGTAGCATTTTATAGAATGTTTCATTCAACTGTTCAAGCAGGTAGAATTTTATCAGAATTAAAGCCAGATATAGTTGTTGGAACGGGTGGATTTACTTGTGGTCCTGTTCTTCGTAAAGCAGCTAAAATGGGCATTAAAACGGCTACTCATGAGCAAAATGCTTTTCCTGGTTTAACTACAAAAACACTTTGTAAATATGTTGATGCAGTTATGGTTGCAATGCCAGATGCTATCAAACGTTTGCCTGAAAACAGAGAATATATTGTAACAGGAAATCCTGTAAGACAATCAATTATAGATACAACTCGTGAAGAAGCACGCGAAAAATTAGGGCTCGATAAAGATAAACCTATGATTTTATCACTCGGTGGTTCTTTAGGAGCAAGAGCTGTTAACGAGGCAATTGCAGATGTTATTGGTTGGCATGCAAAATCAAAAAAATATTATCATTTTCATGCCATTGGTAAATATGGCGTTGAATGGATGCCAGATTTAATTCGTTCAAAAGGCGTTGATTTCGAAACTCAAGAAAATTTAAGAATTTCAGAATATATTTATGATATGGATTTATGTATGGCTGCTGCTGATTTGGTTATTAATCGCGCAGGTGCATCAACTATAAGCGAATTACAAGTTAAAGGTATGCCATCAATTTTAATCCCATCTCCAAACGTTGCAGAAAATCATCAGTATTTCAATGCAAAAACATTATCTGATAAAAATGCAGCAATTTTGATTGAAGAAAAAGATTTAACAGGTGAGAGCTTAATTTCAGCAATAAAATCAATTATTGATGATAAAAAAGCATTAAAACAAATGGGTGAAAACGCAAAATCAACCGCAGTTTTTGATGCTAATAATAAAATTTGTGATGTAATTGAAAATTTAATAAATAACAAATAATAACACTTTTTCTTGTCTATTCATAATATAAATTGCGTTAAAGTTTTTATGAATAGAGGGTGTTTTGTTGGAAAGATTTATTATTAACGGCAAACGAAGATTAGAGGGCAAGGTTGATATTCACGGTGCAAAAAACGCTGTTTTGCCTATTTTGTGTGCGAGTGTTTTGTGCGATGAAAAGGTGATACTTAAAAATTGTCCAAATCTTTCAGATGTTGTAAATACAATTGAAATTTTAAGATTTTTAGGAATCAAAGTTAACAAAGAAAATGATGTAATAGAGATTTTTCCATCTAAAAATATTAAACAATACATACCAGAGTTTTATATGAGTAAAATGCGCTCTTCAATTGTATTTTTGGGTTCAATTTTAAGCAAAGAGGGTAAAGTAAAACTATGCTTGCCGGGTGGATGTGAATTAGGACCGCGACCTATTGATATTCACCTTAAAGGGCTTGAAAAGTTGGGCGTAGAAATTAATGAAAAGTTTGGCGCAATTGACTGTAAAACTAAAAGATTGATAGGTGCATCAATAAATTTACCTTTTCCAAGTGTGGGTGCAACACAAAATATTATGTTAGCATCTGTAAAAGCAAAAGGTAAAACTGTAATTCATAATGCTGCAAGAGAACCTGAAATCAAAGAACTTCAGGATTTTTTGAATAGTTGTGGAGCAGATGTTTCAGGCGCAGGTGGAAATTCAATAATAATCAATGGAGTTGAAAAACTCTATGGTTGTGAACATTCAGTTTTATCTGATAGAATAGAAGCTTCAACATATATGGCGTTTGCATCTGTAACAAATGGTAATTTAGAACTCAAAAATGTTTGTACAGAACACATTGAACCTGTTATCTTTGCTTTTAGAGAAGCAGGATGCGATGTTGATTTAACAAATGATAGCGTAAAAATTGTTGCTCCAAAATCACTTAAAAGAGTTCATCATGTTAAAACCTTGGTTTATCCGGGTTTTCCAACAGATTCAATTATGCCTTTGATGTCAATGTGCGCAGTTGCAAAAGGCACATCGGTTTTTGAAGAAACGATTTTTCAAAATAGATATAAATCTGCTGATGAGTTAAATAAACTTGGAGCAGAAATTAAAATTTATGATAGGTTAGCTATTATTGAGGGTGTTGAAGAATTGTTCGGCACTGAAGTAAAAGCAACAGATCTTCGTGGTGGTGCAGCATTGATTTGCGCGGGATTATTCGCTCAAGGTAAAACTACGATTTCAGAATTGCATCATATTGATAGAGGTTATGAAAATATAGAAATAAATCTTGCAAATATAGGCGCAGATATAAAACGGAGTAGTTGAAATGAAAAATATAGACGAAAAAACAGTTAGAAGAAGAAAGACAAAGCTTATAACTGTTCCTAAAAAGAAAAAAGTCAAAAAAGAAGAAGTTAATACTAGTCAAAAAACACAAACTAAAAAGAAATATGTATCTAAAAAACGTATTCAAAAAAGAAGAAAAATTACATTGATTTTTAGTCTTGTTTTGATTTTTGTTATTACTTTATCCGTTTTATCTTGTACAGTTTTCTTCCCAATAAAAAACATAAAAATTAAGGGGAACGAAAAGTATAACGCAGAAGAAATTTTGTCTTCTTTAGGTGTGATTAAAGGCGATAATCTTTTGCTAGCAAGTGAAAATAGAGCAAATAAAATTTTAAAACAAGATTTTGATTATATTCAATCAATAGAGTTTAACAAAAAATTACCTTTTACACTTGAAGTTGTTGTAAATGAATATCAAGTGTTTTCGCAGATAAAACAGGGCAATAAATATATTAAAGTGGCATCTGATGGAAAAATTCTTGAGATTTCAGAAAAACAAAAAAAAGGATCGCCAGTTGTTGTTGGCATAGAGGTTTCGGCAAAAAAAGTCGGCGAGTTTGTTGATTTAGATGAAAAAGAAAATAAAATATCAATGGTTTCATATGTTCTTGATGCATTTGAAAAAAACAACATTGATGGTATTACACTAATAAATTTAGAAGATATTCAGGATATCAGAGTTACATATAAAGATAGAATTGTTATGCTTTTAGGTTCTGATTCTAACCTTGATAAAAAGTTAACTCATGCAAAAGCAACTTTAGAATCAAAAGGAAATGTTAATGAATCAGGAACTCTTAATTTGAGTAGGATTCCGAGTGCTAAAAACGAGGCAAGTTTTATTCCAAGAGAGTTAGAACCTGAAGAAATGGCAAAAAACTCAAAATAAATTAAATATTTTTTGAAAAAAACAAAAATAATTGTTGCAATATTTATAGTTTCGTGTTACAATTATTCAGTAAATTAGAACAATTATGGGATTTCATATATTTAGGAGGATAAAAAAATGAGCGTAGAACTTGCTAATGAAGTAAATGAAGTTGTTCAAATTAAAGTTGTCGGTGTAGGCGGCGGCGGCGGAAACGCTATTGATAGAATGGTAGAAGCAGGCGTTAACGGTGCAGAATTCGTTGCTGTAAACTCTGATAAACAAGCACTTCTCAGATCAAAAGCTGATTTAAAAATCCAAATTGGTGAAAAGTTAACTCATGGCCAAGGTGCAGGTGCTAAACCAGAAGTTGGTAAGGGCTCTGCTGAAGAATCAAAAGATGATATTATTGCTGCTTTAAAAGGTACAGATATGGTATTTGTAACTGCTGGTATGGGCGGTGGTACTGGTACTGGTGCTGCTCCTGTAGTTGCTCAACTTGCTAAAGATATGGGCATCTTAACAGTTGGTGTTGTTACTAAACCATTTGCTTTTGAAGGCAAACGTCGTATGGAACAAGCTGAGAAAGGTATTGCTGATCTTGCAGGTCATGTTGACTCTCTCATTGTTATTCCTAACGAAAGATTAAAATTAGTTTCAGAACAAAAAATTACATTTATGAATGCTTTCCAAATTGCTGATGACGTTCTTCGTCTTGGTGTTCAAAACATTTCAGAGCTTATCAAAATGCCTGCAACTGTTAACCTTGACTTTGCTGATGTTACATCAGTAATGAAAGATTCAGGTTACGCTCATATGGGTGTTGGTACAGCTACAGGTAGAGATAAAGCTGAAGCTGCTGCTCATGAAGCTATTACTAGTCCACTTATTGAAACATCAATGAATGGCGCTAAAGGTCTTATTGTCTGCGTAGTTGCTTCACCTGACATTGGTCTTGATGAAGTTTCTGATGCATCAACAATTATCCAAGAAGCTGCTCATCCAGATGCAAACATCATTTGGGGTATCATGTTTGATAACAATCTTGAAGATACAATTAAAATCACAGTTGTTGCAACAGGTTCATCTGATACACCAGCATCAAAAAAAGCTGATTTACCAGGTTTAGCACTTGATTCATCAGATGATGATAATGATTTTTATGATGATGTTACATCAATCTTCAACAAATAATTTATTTTAATATAACCTAAATTAAATCCGACAATTTCTGTCGGATTTAATTATTGTATGGAGTTAAATTTATGGATTGGATAGAAATTTTAGTTAATATTTCGGTAAAAGATGTTGATAGAGCATCTGATATTTGTACAATGGTAGTTCCTTATGGATTTTATATTGAAGATTATTCAGAACTTGAAAAAGATGCGCTAGAGATTGCTCATATAGACCTAATTGACGAAGAACTTATTGCAAAACAGAGAGAGAATGCGATAATTCACATTTATATAGACCCAGAGAATAATCCTAAAGAAGCGATAGATTACTTGGAATATAGATTTAGAACCGAAGGTGTTGAGTACAAAATCGATACCACAGGTATTAGTGAAGAAGATTGGGCAAACAATTGGAAAAAGTATTTCAAACCAACTGAAATTGGCAAGAAACTTCTTATTTTACCTGAGTGGGAAACCGCACCTGAAACAGACCGTAAAATCCTTAAAATTGACCCAGGCGCAGCTTTTGGAACAGGTACGCATCCAACTACTAAACTATGTTTATCAGTGATACAAGAAGCGATTGTTGGAGGAGAATCAGTGCTTGACATTG
>JAZRPX010000219.1:0-1859 GCA_045649445.1 Acutalibacteraceae bacterium
GCAAATATACATCTGAAAGAGCTAAAATTCTCCCTAGAAGAGTTACAGGTACTTGCACTTTCCACCAAAGAGCATTGACAGTTGCTATCAAGAGAGCTAGACAATTAGCACTTATGCCTTATGTAGCTGACTAATTAGTTTTTAAACCACCGAGTTTTCGGTGGTTTTTATTTTTGTTTTGTTTTAGCATTTTGTACAAAACACAGAGATTTTATTGCAGAAAATTGTTGATTATTTCAATAAAAAGTGTTATTATATAGTTAGTAAATATTATGGGGTGGAATAGATGAACAATATAATTATTACAATCAGTCGAGAGTTTGGCTCAGGCGGTAGAGAAATTGGAGAAAAACTTGCAAAAAAGCTCGGACTAAACTTTTTTGACAAAGAAATCATCGACAAAGTCGCTAATGATAGCGGTCTGTCCCCTGAATTTATTGAAAAAGAAGAACAAACTTTTTCAAACAGCATTCTTTTCAACCTTGCTACAAGCGGTGGTCAATTTGGCGTAGGCGGCACTAGTATGGTTGACAAGATTTTTGTCGCAGAAAGCAAAGCGATAAAAGAATTTGCAAAGCAAGGCGGTTGTGTGATTGTCGGCAGATGTGCAGACTACGTGCTTAAAGATGAAAAAACTTTTAATGTGTTTATATATGCAGATGAGGAGTTTAAAACAAGCAGAATTGTTAAAAAGAACGACGTTGATAGAACAACTGCTTTAAAAACTATCAAATCAAAAGACAAAAGAAGATCTCGCCACTACAACTACTATTGCGACAGAGTTTGGGGTGATAGAAAGAACTATCATTTGATGGTAAATTCATCCGCTTATGGCATTGACCAAAGCGTTGAACTCATCGCCGAAAGCGTGAAAAAATTTAGCGAAAAATAGATTCAATTTAAATTTGCAATTAAAAACCGACTGATTTTTTAATCAGTCGGTTTTTGTTTTAGTTTTGTTCTTTTTTAGAACTATTTTAAGTCCTATTGCGATAAACAAGCAAACGGTTGCAGGGTAAAAAGCAAATCTCGTCCACTAAAAGCCACCTCAAATCAACTGGCTTGTTTTGTGGTTAATGTCTTGAATTTTTATTCATTCCACGCTAAAATGCCCAATAACACAGAAGATATAATTATTATTGAAAATATAAAAATAGAAATAACTTTATTGTTGAATATTGGTTGTTGTTTATTAAAAATAACTCTAACAATTGAAATAATACTAATTATTGCTGGCAAGAAATAAATATATTTATTCATGAATCATATACTCCTTATTTAATCACCAACATTCCATTTAATATCACTGCCTGTAACACGCAATCCATTAAAAAAGTCATATTCCCAATAGATGATACAATCAACCATCTCTTCTTCTATTCCGGCACCCCCAAGGCATTCGCCGTTTTTTTCGTTTAATCTAAACATCATTTTATAACGAAATTCACCAGATGTAATTTTGTTAATAGACAAACTACGCTCCATTTTAAAATCTAATTTTATGTTATCAATATCAACTTTGTCTTTGTTAAAATCATCAGGCTCACTGGTAACCACATAAATATCTTCATATAGCTCATCGGAAATTATGTTTTTGTTTTTGTTAGCTTTTCTATGTACAAACCCGCTGTTTGAGTCAAGAACAATTTCTTCGAGTTTGTTTCCTACCATAACATATTCTGTTATATACAAAGCACCAAAAACTATTAGTAATGTTGAAACAACTGAAACTATAATTAAAACACTCTTTTTCATTTACACTCACTCCTTGGAAAAATCAATAAATGTCTCCCGTTTGTGGAGATGTTAGGGGGTTGTCTTCGATAGTTTTTGTGACGGTGTTCCAAGTGTCATTAGGC
>JAZRPX010000220.1:0-4531 GCA_045649445.1 Acutalibacteraceae bacterium
TTATAAGTATCAAGTTTTTCTTTATTATGAACAGTGACCTTGTTTGTAGTTAAGAAATTAAATGATACTTCTCCATTTTCATCAAACAACTCACCTTTTAAAATTGGTTTGATATTAAGACCAAGCTTGTCATCTTCATAAACAAACGGAGTTGTACCAAGATACATATTAGCCCACATTGAAATAGCTTCTGTTGTTGAACCTGTCAAACGAGAAACGAAACCACGTCCATGAATGTTTTCATCAGGGTTAGCACTTGAAGCAATAAACGATGAATTTTCAAGAGTAGATCTTCCATACATTTCAGGATTTAAAAATGGAATAAACACATTTTTCATTTCATCGAAGAATTCATTATATAAACCGCTTTGTAAAATACTTAACAAGAATTTGTATTCCATATGCAAGAATATTGACTCATTTTCTTGCCAACCAGGTGTGAAAGCTGCAATACGACCGAATTCAAGACCTTCATCTTTCAAGGAACCAGATGTTTTATACATCTTTAATTTCTTATCATAAATTTCGCTTTCTTTCACCTTTTGAAGCATTTCTCTTGCAGCGTCAATATCTTTGCATTCTCTCATATATTTAGTTGTTGCTTCAAGGAAGTTAGTTATTTTTATTGGCTTAAACTTGTTAACTTTGATGTTATCATAAGCATCTACATTTTTCTTAACTATTTCAAAATCTTCTGGTTGATATTTGAAATAAGCAGGACAGAATCCATCATTGAATTCAATTGCTTTATTAATAGCTTTTTCAACAAATTTAATATAAGTTTCAAAAGCATCAGTTAAGTCATTCAACTTAACTTCAACAACTTCACCATCAATAACTTCTCTAGTTAACTCTCTGAAATTTTCGCGAATTGTTGAAACATTATCCCAATATGTAAATTCATCATCAAATTTTTTGATTTCACTATTAAGTTTGTTGTAAAAATCAAATAACTCGATTGGCATTGTAACGTTTTTAGAAGAATAATCTTTTGTGATTTGATGTGTGAATTTTAAAACTCTTAAAAGTTCAAAAGTTTCGCTTAATCCACTACCAAACATACCAGGCAATCCGCTTGTTGCATCACACCAACCAACACGATTTGCTTCCATTTCAATGCCCATTTGGTGTTGGTCTAAAAGTGCAATCTTATTTACGCATAGCGAAACAAGTTTTTCGATAAGATTTGTTTTGTAAATCTTTCCGTCTTTATCTTTTAACCAGTTAGTTCTGTTAAGTTCATAGTTTTTATTGTATCTATGCTTATCAACATTAAATGCATTAAGTTGTTTAGGATTCTTTCCGTCAAACACATATTTTATACTTCTTGGATTAACAAATACTTCATTATCAAAATATGTGTATTCATTATTATTGAATACTAAATCTTCGATTTTATCTGGGTAAACCATTTTAAATGAATCAATTAAATCCATTAAATAGTTGAAATGGTCAGTCCAAAAACCTTCTTTATCAGATACTCCCTCAAAATTTTGATCACTATATTCTAATACTTTAGCCAAAAATTCATCGTCTGAAATGTTAAGTTTAACTTTGTTATTAAAAATTCCGTTGATTAAAAGACCTGGTGTGAATTTTTTGCTTAAAATATTAATTACAACATCTTTTTTATCTATAATATGTTCGTTAATCAAGTTAACAACAGCTGGTTTGAATTGCTCTGGAATTGAAAATGTTGTAGCTTTAACATGAAGAGGGTTATAACCATTAAATTGAATATACGAGAAAAACATTTGAATATTAAAGTCATAAACATCAGGATGGAAAACAACATCGTATCTTCTGTTTTGAAGAACGTCTCTAAAGTTTCCATCTCCTTGAGAATAGTATTCAGCAGCAATCGAAAAATGGTTATAATCTCTTTCTGGGTCACCGTGTTTTCTTGAGAACAAATGAACAACCTTATTTTTGTTTTTTCCTTTGAATACAAATGGATAACCTCCACGAAGGAAGTTGTCTAAATAACATTGTCTAAAATACATATCAAGAACAGGGTTTGATGTTTTAGAAGCAACATCATTTGTGAATTTTAATGCTAATTCATTAGCTTCTTCAATTTTCTTATCAATATATTTTAAAGTTAATTCTTTAGATTTTTCGTTTATGATATCAGGTGAATGCGTATGACCTGACATAGAAACAACTCTATAAGTTTCACCTTTATTCAAAGTGATTCTCGCAGGCGCAAATGCTCCACAAATTTTATTAGTTGTATGTTGATTGTAGTTTACAACAAAATCAACTCCATTATTAGCAAAATTCACTGGATAAACAAGCGAAGTTTCTTCATCAAAAATTGCATTAGGATCACAAATAGGTTTAACAAGACCTTTTTCGTCAAAACAAAGATAAAAATATCCATCTGTTCTTTTATGTACTTCGGCATGGTCATCGCCAATGATTTCTTTTAAGAAAACAGGAATTTTATTATCATAATTCAAAATAGTGTTATATGATTTATTCAAATTACTCATAAACATCATATCATTCAAGCTTACACCAGCAGGAATGATTTTTGGCATACCATCAAGTATTTCAAACTCTGCGCAATCACCCAAATTTTCAAATGTAACGTCTCTAACGATTGAACCGATTGTATCGTTTGGTAATATGATATACTCAACAGTAGTTTTAAATTGATGTTTGTTATCAATTTCAACTATCTTGAAAGAGTTTTGTTTAATATACATATTCCTTTGAATATCATTAGATATTCTCACAAAAAATGGTTCGAAGTATTCTCCGTTCTTTCTAACGAAAGTTCTAAAACCTTTTACTGCAGTATTTTCATAAGCAGTATTAGCAGGAGCAACCTCCATAATTGGATTTTGCTTATCTTTAACACCAAATGCTGTGATTCCTTGTCCTCTATTTACGTAGAAAGACCAAACAGGAATACCTTTTTCACCTGTAAGACCCGGCAAAAAAGAACAAAATGGTGGTTTTTTATCATAATTTTCAATAATAAATACGTCTTTTTCTAATCTGTATGAATTCATTGCTTCACCTCAAAATATATTTTAAATAATTATATAACAATTCAACATATATTTCAATAATATTTTAAACTTTTTTTGATAAAAATATGAACTTAATATTGATTTTTACAGAGTAAATATAGTAAAATAAAAATGTAAAATTTAAATTGAGGTGAATAATAATGAAAATTCTATCAATTGGTAATAGTTTTTCTGTTGATGCACAAAGATATTTACACCAAATTGCAAAAGATAACGGTGATTATATTTTTTGCGGAAATACATATATTGGTGGCTGTTCATTAGAAAGACATTACAAAAACATTGTTGAAAATAAGTCAGATTATGAATATCACGAAAACGGTGAATTTCAAGGTGAAATGATTTCAATTAAAGATGCATTGTTAAAAGATGAGTGGGATTATGTAACAGTTCAACAAGTTAGTAGTTTTAGTGGATATACAGATTCTTACTATCCTTACATCACTGAAATCATTAAATATGTTAAAGAATTAAGACCAAATGCTAAAATAATTATGCATCAAACTTGGAGCTATGAAAACGGAAGTTTTCACGGAGATTTTTTCAAATATGATAATGACAGTGATAAAATGCATAATGAACTTGTTAAGTCATATTCAGAAGTCGCTAAAAGAGAAAACATTGACATTATATTCCCTTGCGGCGAAATAATTAAAGAGTTAAGAGGCAAAAAATTATTTGATTATCAAAACGGTGGCGCCTCTCTTTGCAGAGATACTTTTCATATGGATTTTGTTTTCGGCAGATATGCTCTTTCTCTTACTTGGTATAAAGTGTTAACCGGTAAAGATGTTACAAAAACAACATATCTACCACCATTTGAAGATGATAGTTCTGATAATATTGAAAAAATCAATTGCATTAGAGAAACTGTAGAAAACTACTTAAAATAATTTAAAAACGGCACTTTTTTACCAAGTGCCGTTACTATTTTAGATAAGATTGTTAAGTTTTTGTCAATCTTTTTGCAAAATCACTCTATATTCCGTAAAAAAGTTGTTAATTTTTTAACAATGTTATTGACATTGAGAGAATTTAATATATAATAGTATTAACAATTTATTTTTTGGAGGAAATTTTACTATGAGTAGAGTTTACAATTTTTCAGCAGGTCCTTCAATGCTCCCTGAAGAAGTATTGAAGAAAGCAGCAGCAGAAATGCTTGATTATAACGGTTCTGGCCAATCAGTTATGGAAATGTCACACCGTTCAAAAGTTTATGATGAAATTATCAAAGGTGCTGAGGCACTTGTTCGTGAAGTTATGAACGTTCCTGATAATTACAAAGTTCTTTTCTTACAAGGTGGTGCTTCATCACAATTTGCTATGATTCCAATGAATCTTATGAAAAATAAAGTAGCTGACTATATTGTAACCGGTCAATGGGCAAAGAAAGCATACCAGGAAGCACAAAAATATGGAAAAGCGAATAAGGTTGCATCTTCAGAAGACAAGACGTTTTCATACATTCCGGATTGTTCGGATCTTCC
>JAZRPX010000221.1:0-12559 GCA_045649445.1 Acutalibacteraceae bacterium
TTTGGTTACATTGCAGGTATTGCTTCTAAATTTGTTAACGAAACATATATGGCGCAATTTTCTTCAAAATGGTATGTTTTATTCTTTTACTTTTTGAATATTTTTATGGTTGGCCTTGATATTCTTCTTTATTTTAGAAACAAAAAACTAGACAAACAAAATGGTGAAAGCAATGAAAAATAGTGAAAAAGCAGTTGAATTATTTTTGCAAGGATATAGTTGCTCTCAAGCAGTTTTTGGCGCCTTTGCAAAAGATTTAGGAATTGATGAAAGTTTGGCTTTCAAAATCAGTAGCCCTTTTGGCGGTGGATTTGGCAGACTTCGCGAGGTTTGTGGCGCAGTTAGTGGAATGCTTATGGTTTTCGGCGTTTTATACGGCTATGACACCCCTGATAATGGCGACATTAAAAAAGAACATTACGCTAAAACTCGTGAACTTTGCGAAAAATTCAAAGAGCAACACTTGTCAATTATTTGCAAAGATATTTTAAAAGAAAAAGCGCAAGTTGGTGGCACACCTGATAAAAGAACAGAACAGTTTTATCAAGAGCGCCCTTGTGTTAGATGCGTGCGTGACGCCGCGCAAATAATTGAAGAATATATTGAACAACAAAAAGACAGTAAACTTTAATGTTTACTGTCTTTTTTTATATGGCATTGAAACTGCTTTTAAAATAAAAATCATTATAAAATAAATGCAAGAAATTAGAGTTATCGCTATTATTATATAAGCAATATCATTTGCAACGCTTATTAACAATTGTCGGCAAAACATTACTGCAACAACAATTGATAACAATGGTTTTAAAAGCCAATTTTTTATATCGAATTTTAAAACTATTACACGAAGAAGTTTTATAAGATTTAATCCACATGTTAAAATATTTGAAAAAACCATTATAGCTAAAAAACCTGCCATACCAAACTTTGGCACTAAACAAAGCACCAAAACAATGCGCAAAGATGAATCAATTGTGTTATATAAAAGCGTTGAATTTTGTTTGTTTAAGCCCTTTAAAATTCCATCAACAACCGATTCTAAATACATTATCGGTACAAGTGGCGCTAATACTTTTATTAAAATGCCTGTTTCAACTGAATTATAAAAAGCAACCCCTATTTTATTTGAGCAAATATAAAAGCAACCACTTGCTAAAATAGAGCCAATAATCGTTATAGAAATTACTTTTTCTACATCTTTTCTTATGGTGTTTTTTTGATTTAACGCAGCCGATTGCGAAATTTCAGGAATTAACAAGGTTGAAATCGCTTGTAAAAATGATGATGGAAAAAAGATTATCGGCATTGCCATTCCTTTTAAAATTCCGAATGTTTCAAGCCCTTTATCAAGTTTTCCTGAAAATGCGCCCAAGCATTTTGGCACTAGCAAGTTTTCAGCAGTACGAAGTCCACTTGTTAAATATCTACCCGTAGTTATCGGCATTGCTATTTTTAAAATTGATGAAACAACACCTTTTCTTTTTGTTAAATTGCTATTATTAACTTTCAACTGCTTTTTATCATTTAAAGTTGCAAAATACATAAATATACAACTTGATGTTTCTGCAATTACATCAGCTAAAAGCACATAAAAACAAGCCGTTTTAATATCTTTTGCCTTTAATGATACAAGCAAAAGCATAACAAATGTAATTCTAACAAACTGTTCAAATATTGATGCGATTGACGGCAAAATTGTTTTTCTTCTTGCCAAGAAAAATCCTTTGAAACAAGCCGATATTCCCATTGGCACAAGGGAAAACGAAAGAATTTTAACAGATGGTATTGCTCTTGCATCACCTATAAAAACAGTTGAAATTGGACTTGCGAAAACATAAACCAAAAAATTTAAAAATAATCCTACGATTAACGATAACAAAACGGCTCGTTTTAAAACTTGCAATACACTTTTTTTACTGCCAACTACCATTTCGTCTGCGCAAAGCCGAGTTACTGCCGTTGAAATCCCACTTGTTGCAAAGGTTGATGCGAGCATATAAATTGAAAGAATAAGTTGATAAAGCCCCATACCCTGTGCGCCGATGATATTGGAAAGATACACGCGAAACACAAGGCCTATTCCACGAAGAATAAGCGCAGTAATTGTTAAAACGGCAGTGTTGATTAAAAATGTTTTTTTACCCTTCATACTTTAAAAACCGAGCAATAAATTGTTAAAACTATAGGAAAAACATCTTCTGTTTTGGTGTTAACATCTAAATTATGTATTCTTTTTATTTCTTCTAGCGCTTCGCTTGTTTTCTCATCAATAATTCCATTGATTTCAATTTGTGGAAAGTTTTGATACTTTTCAGATAATCTTTTAAGCATAATTTGAGCAAAATAAATCGAATAAACGCTGTTTGTTTCAGAAAAAGGATTGAAATTAGCGCAAGGTGAAGGCAAGCCAACAATTTTTATATACTCATCATAAATTTTATTCCATGTTTGCTCATTAACCTCACCGTTTGACTCAAAACCATAAATCTCTTGAAAAATTCTTACTGCATTCTCTGTTTCATCAAGAAAAAATCCATCTATAACTAAAAGCGGAATTCTATTATCAACTTTTGCAATTTCACGAAGATATTTTTGCAATTGTTTTATTTTTTCTTTTCGCTCAAATTCATCTCGCGTATCAACAATTGGTGTAAATTCATTAGCCATATTAACCCTCATTTCTTAAAGTATAGCCCACATGCTGACCTTCATTTATTTTCTCGCTATCAGAATTGTTTTCAAACATAGGCAAAACGCCAAGATAAGTTCTATATAACTCCTGCCAAGTGTTAAGCCCAACAATTCCATCTGCCTCAAGATCAAACGACTTTTGAAAAGCAATTACAGCGTTTTTTGTTTGATTATCAAACTCGCCATTTTGCGTTATTTGAGGAATTTCATCGTAATATGCCCCAACAACTGCTAAATAATACTGCAAAACTTCTATTGTTCTCCCTCTATCTCCAAGTCGCAAAACATCGGGAAATTGTTGATTATATTCATTGATTGTAAGCCCTTTAGAATTAAGTTCAGAAAGTTTTCTAACCGCATTGCTTATATTTATAAGCTTATACCAAGTTGATTTACCTACAACGCCATCAACCGTAAGATTAAAAATCTTTTGAAACTGTTTTACTGCCGACAATGTGTTTTCACCAAAAACGCCATCAACAGGAAAAATCTTTGGAATTGATGGATAATTTCTTGCTACTTCATTAAGTCGAGATTGAATTGCAACAACTGCTTCGGAACGATCACCAAGGCCTATCGGAATGCCCCCATAAGACGGAACATTCGGTGAAACGCCAACATTTGTTTCTAAATTTATATCATCACCATAATATTCTTGTAAAATTTCAAACGGAACTAAACCTTCGTTGCTAAGTGGCACAGTGCCCCATTGCGAAAGACCGTTACAAGTTACTGTTGTACCATTGCAATAAGCCGAAAAAATCGGCCCTACTGTACCTTGTCGAGAAATATAAGAATTAAAAATCTCATCTACAATTTCAGAAATATTTTCAAAAACATCTCTATTAGGCACAAAATACTGGTCAAACGCTGTGTTGTTTGTAATATCAAAATCATACCCTTGCGAACGATACTTCTCGGTAAAAACCCTGTTTAAAGCATAAGTAATCTGCGCATAGATATTCGCTCTTATTGCGTTTTCAGGCCAAGTTGGATAAATCTCGCTCGAAGCCACATTTTTTATGTAATCAGAAAAAGGCAATGTTATATTTTGCCCAGATGATGAAGGCGCGCCGATATGCACAGTTATAAATTCAGGTATTGTAAATTCAGCCATAATTTTCTCCTTAATTTAATGTAATTGACCCTGTATCATTTGATTGCAACACAGTTTTTCCTTCATAACCTTCGGGCAAAGGTATCATCTGAATAGTTTGAATTGCTGTTTGCTTATCAAAAATCGGCACATTAACGGAATCGATTGTGAAAAATCCCTCTTTTGAGCCCCTGATTGAATAAGAAGCATAAGGATTATTAACGCCGGGGCTTTGCGATTCACTTGCAATTACAGTTGGCAAACTAATCTTTGCAGTTTCACCGTTTCTATCAGTAACAAGACTTTTAACGAGCGTTTCTCCTTCTTTTTCATCAAACGATACTAATACGCTACCTCCTATAATCGGCGCAGCAGATGAGCGCGTTGTTAGTTTTACAATCAAATACCCTTCGCCTGCAAGATTTTCGGTTTGCCCTTTTATAATCTCGCTTTGTGGCACAGTTGGAAGAATATATGTATTTGTAAATTCAAATGGTTCCTTTTCTTCTGCTTTTTGAACAGGCATTGCCTGAACTTTTTCAATCGGCTTTGATTTTTGTTGCGCCTTTTTAAGTTCTTCATTATACATTTTTATCATCTTATGAAAATCATCAGAATAATTCATAAAACTACCACCTTTAAAAAAATAATAAGTCATAACATTCATTTAAATGTTATGACTTATTATTTAGTTTTATTCTTTTATTGATTGTCTGTTTCTTTAACGCCATCTCTAAAAAGAAGCGAAATGCACCAGACTGCTGAAAGACCAACAACTGTATAAATAATACGAGCAAAAATTGAATCTTGACCACCGCAAATCCAAGCAACAAGGTCAAAACCAAAAAGACCGATACTGCCCCAGTTGAGTCCGCCGATAATGTTTAAAATCAAAGCAATTTTATCAAGCATTTATATCATCTCCTTATTTTTATGTTTTTAGTTTTACCAAAAATTTTTGATTTTATTCGCCATTTTGTTAAAAATAATAAAGGTGATAAAAATGAAAAGATTGATTTATACTTATATTGCTTTAAGTTTGATGTTTTTAATCGCAGTTTGCAGATGTTTTTACATTGTTAACAATAAAACTTTTACAGTCGGCTCTGTTAATTCTAAAAAAACAGTTGATTTCGGGGTTTCGCGTGGCACAATTTTTGATTGCAACAAAGTAAAGCTTACTAATGCCGATAACGAATATTTTGTCGCAGTTGCTCCAAATGCAAAAAGTGTTAACGCAGTTAAAAGCTATATTGATGAAACAGACAGAAAAACTTTATCAATGGGCTTTCCTATAAAAATAAAAGTAGATGAAAAATTTGAAAACAATAATGTTGTAAAACTAAAAATCCCAAAAAGATATTCAGGCATTGCCTCGCATATAATCGGTTACTGCGATAACGAGGGAAACGGAGTTTGTGGTGTTGAACAAAGTTTTAACGAAATTTTGAAAGGGCAAAAAATTTCGGTTAGTTTTAACACAGATGTAACCGGCAAAATTATTGCAAACAAGCAAGAAATCGAAAACAACGCCAATACAAAACAAAAGGGAATTATGCTAACTATTGATAAATCAATTCAAGACATCTGCGAAACGGTGGCAGAAGAAATGAAAAAAAGTGGTGCAATTGTTGTTTTAGAAAATAAAACAGGAAAGATAAAAGCGCTTGTTTCAACACCAACTTATAACCCAAATAATATAAGCGCATCACTTGATAGTGATGCTTCTCCTTTTTTCAACCGTGCTTTAGCGGCTTATAATTGTGGCTCGGTTTTTAAAATTTTGGTTGCCGCCGCTGCGCTTTATTATGACATAAATCTAACGCATTTTTGTAACGGTAGTTTAACAATCGGTGATACAACCTTTAACTGTATTCAAAAGCATAATTTTACAACAATGAAAAAAGCGCTCTCGCATTCTTGCAACTGCTATTTTATTAAATTAGGGCAGAAAATCGGCGTAAAACATCTTTTAAGTTTTGCAAAATCATTTGGCTTTGGCAATGAATTTTCTCTTTGTGAAACACTTGTTTCAACCGGTGCTAATTTGCCAGATGAACAAACTCTTACAAACATTCCTGCCGACCTTGCTAATTTTTCATTTGGACAAGGTGTTATTTTAACATCTCCATTGCATATTGCTAGTATGATTGCTTGTATTGCGAATGATGGAAAATATATAACTCCAACGCTAATCGAAGGCGTTACTAATAGCAAGGGTGAACTTATTGAAAAAGTCAAACAACAACTTCCAACCTATCTTTTAACAAAAGATGATGCAAAACTACTGCAAAAACATCTTGTAAACGCTGTTGAAAATGGCACAGGAAAAAATGCCAAACCAACATTTACAGGAGCCGGTGGAAAAACTGCAACTGCGCAAACAGGCATTTATGATAAAAAAGGCAAAGCAGTTTACCAAACTTGGTTTGGTGGATTTTATCCTGATGAAAACCCCGTTTACACAATCGTTGTGCTTTGTGAAAACGGCAAATCGGGAAGTAGTAGCGCTGCGCCGATTTTTAAAAAAATTGCAGATGGAATTTACGGAATAAGGTAATTATATACAAGCCACACTTTTTTGCCTCTCTTTATAGTAAGCGTGCGTGGAGACACTATGGTGAGGGTTGATTAAAAAAGTCAAAAGACCAGCTGATTTTTCAGCTGGTCTTTTTGTTATGCGAAGAATTAGTGTATTATTCTTTATAATTGTATCTGGTATAAATACTATCTATATGGTTATCTGAAACATAATTTAAAATATCAAAGATTTCAGTGCAACGCAACTCTTTTTCTATTCTGTCAGTATCAACTGTATCATCTATAAATTCTTTCGAGTAATGCATGTTAGGAGAGTTTAATAAATTGCAATTCATATGATAAGAATGCCATTTTGAATTACCATATTTAAAATTTAGAATATCTGTAGTGTAAATTACATATGTATCATTACTTATTGCCTGCAGATTTTCATAAATTACTTTTGTATATTCTGGAATAATAAACCCTTCTTCAAAATCATAACCCTTAAATACATTCTTAAAATCGCTTATTGTTTTAATCTCGCCATATTCTATAATTTCAGATTTTTCATATATATAATGGTCGTTTTTTATATTAACCGATGCGATGCACATATTATTTTTTTCATCAATAAAACAAGCAGCAAAATCATTTAATCCACTTGCATTATAAAATATAAAAATTGGATATTCTATGTTTGGGTTTTTTTCATTTGTTTTGTTGTTACAAGAAGACAAGGAAAATATAATCAGAATCAACATAAACAAAGAAATTATTTTTTTAACTAAATTCATATTTTATTCTCCAAAATGTGATAATCTTTTATTCAAGTGATTTTCAGCTCTTATAGCATTTTCAGTAAACAGAGACACGGGGACGGTTCTCATGTCTCCTTTCTTGCACATTGGTATTTAAAAATAATACTCTTCTACAGAAGAAAAATCGATAATATTAGCATCTTTACCAACAGAACAATCAAACGGAATCAATTCTTTACCATCTTTAGTTAAAAGCGCACCTTTTTCTGACGATGAATACACTTTATTGTTTTCGTCTACAACACAACTTTTAAATGTATCGTAATTATAAAAGTTTTCTACGCTTGCAGGTATATAAACTTTTTTCTTTGGCAAAGAGCCGTTATAAACAGTAATTATTCCTTCAGGAATTTTTACTGTTTTTTCATTAAAATTATATCTATAAAATTCTTTGCCGTCTTTTGAACATAGCGAACCATTAATTGATGAAAAATTAGGGTTATCTTTATCAACTTCAAAGGTTACTGTGTAAGAATCAACGTTTCCAATGTATTTCACGGTTTTTGGAATGATTATTTTTTTAACAAGATGAACATTATTAACACCCTCACACCAAAAATGTGCTTCACCTTCATGATATTCATATAGTTTTAATTGATTATTATATTTTGTATAGTCATTTATTAAATCAGAGTATAAATCATTATTCATAAATGGACAAGAATAATCCAAACAATAATAGTCATCATCACTTATGTTTGTTATAAAAACACAATACATTCCAAGCTTAATAACAGGTTTTCCACCAATAGTTTCGGGAATTTTAACAACATCTTCATCGCCATTATAACGATTGATACATACACCATTTTTATAATCTGAAACCTCAAAATCAGGTGCATCTTTGCTTACATAAAATTTGTTAAAATCCTTTTCTATATCAATATAATCATTATATTCTTTTCTAAAACCCGTTCCTCGTATACTATGGTCGCTAATAAAGTCTGGGTAACTTGGAATTTTAGTTTTATTACAACCTATAGCACTCAAACAAAATAATAAAACTAAAAGAATTAATAATACTTTTTTCATAATATTACTCCGTTTAAAACATTTTCTATTATATATAACTGTTTTAACTTCAAAAATGTCTCAAGGTTTTTAAAAACATTTCAACATGCCACAATTATATATCAAATTCCGTATTTTTTCAAGCAAATAAAAATAATTTTGATTTTTTTCAAAAAAAGTTAAAATTTATGTTGACATTCTGCCGTTTGTGTATTATAATGTTTAAGCGCTTGAAAAAAGTGCATAAAATTTAATAACATTTCGAGGCGTAGCTCAGTTTGGTAGAGTGCTTGGTTTGGGACCAAGATGCCGCAGGTTCAAGTCCTGTCGCCTCGACCAAAATTAAAACCAACCTTAAATTAAGGTTGGTTTTTTGTTATTTGTTATAAACTCTTATTTCAGGAATAGGGCAAACTGTTGCTTCTTTTAATGTATAAATTGTAGCGTCTTTATGATTTCTAAAGAGTGAGCAAGGAACTTTTGCTGTAATTTCACCGTGCAAAATCTTTCTAAGCGCACCTGCATTCCAATCTCTTGGCATAATCATAATAACCTTTTTAGCCATCATCATTTCTTTCATACCAACTGTAATACAGTATGTAGGAATAGCATCAAGGTCTGCGCCACAGTTCATATAAGCATTGATTGTTCTTGTTTCACGGCTAATTTTTAATACTCTTGTTGGTCTATTTGCAAACTCCTCGTTATCGCAAATTTCGTCCGCTTCAGGTGGCTCATTAAACGCATAATGACCATTTATTCCAACTCCACCAAACACCATATCTAATTTGCCATACTTTTCAATGATTTCCATAACTTTTTCAGGATGTTCTGGGTCTGGGAAAATTCTATTCTCTGGCAAAACATTAAGTTCTTCATCTACAACATTATAGAAGATTCTATCCATACCACCTCTAAAAGACAAAGCATCTTTTTTATCAAGATATGTTTTATCATCTTTAAGATATTCATCCATATTGATAAATACACAATTTTTTAATGAAATTCTGTATTTATTAACAAGCTCTGCAAGTCTAAAATATGGGCCTAATGGACCATAAGGCACTACCATAACAGTTGGCTCACCTTTTGCATTGTTTTCTTGAATAACAGTAAGCACTTCTATTGCAACTTTCCAATAAATATCCACTTCTGCGATTGAAACATCAAGTTTAATGCTTGAACCCTCTCCTAATTTTTCTGGTGCGATTAAATTATAGTTTTCCATTTTAAAATTCTCCTTTTATATGTTTTAAAATTTCTTTGTTTAATTTTTGTCTAAACTCAAAAAGTTCAGAATTTGTTGGGCAATATTTAAAATTCACTTCTCCTACACACTTTTTAATAAATTCAAGTGTAGCAGTACGCCCTATTAAAGATTCTAATTTTTTCAATGCTCTATAATCGTTTAATCCCTCATTAAAAACCTTCATTCTCAAAGACGGAATGGCTTTACCACTAATATCAGGATAAACAACAAACGTTGTGCCGGCGCCTGCGCCCATTAGCTGACCATAGCCACAAGGATTATATGTTGGATTAAAAATTCCATGGCTTAAAACATCGTAATAATAATTATAACCCCAATGTAAAAAGCCCTTTGCATTGCTAACATAAATCTGCATACCTAACACTCTGTTTCTAGCAGAGGTTGCTGATATCATACGGTTAGAATAACCCTCGCCAATCTGTGGGCCTCCCGTATAATAAACCCAAAAATCTTCGCAATTTTCAATAAATTTATCAACTTCATTAGAAGCAATATCAACGATAGGCAGTTTCACACTGTTGTTTTCATAAAATTTAAAATGCGATAATGCATCTCCAATTTTGTATTCTGCGAGTTCACTCTCAACCACTTTTCGAGCACTATCATAATAAGGAAAATGCTCATCTTGTGGCTCATCAGAAATATGAAAAAGAATATTTTTATCTATGCCTACACGAAACAAAAACTTCTTTAACTCGCTAAAATAACATTTTAAAAAATCAGTATATTCTTCACCTTTAGCATCGGTTTCCCAACCAAAAAGTTTTTTGTATTCTCCGTCAACAGTTGCCATAATTTTAGGAGCATGTTTTGCGCCCCATTGCGTAAACAAATGGCTATGCTCAAAATGCTCAAACCCACACTCTTTGCACAATAAAACAAATCTTTCCATTAACGAGAAATCAAAACTATACTTGCCTTTATCTACTATGACATTTACAAGTTGAACTGTTTTTCGTTCTCTACCAACTGATATATCAAGCGGTGGAGTAAATGCGGGCAACAAAATCATATTCATACCTGTTTTTGACGCTTCTAAAAGAAAAGAACGAATTATCTCAAAATACCTGTTTGAAAAAACTTTAACATTATACAAATCTGCAATACAATCATAATGAAACCAAGAAGTATATATAAGCTCTTGATTTGGTAAGCTAGCGCTAATAATTTCAATTTCAATACTCTCGGTTGAAACACACTCTTGATTCAGCGCATTATAAAAAGAAACCGTTATATTATACTTGCCTGGCGCTAAATTCTCTGCGTTTTCATTAACTGTAAACCAAAGCGATTGATACGAATCATTAGAAGCGTTAATCAAATGCTCTTGCTCTTGCTCAAACCATCTATGCCCCCAAGAACCATCATCACTTGTTTTCGCATTAGTTTTGCGTTTTAAAAGCATATCAGGATAAAGCCCTGGGGTTTTGCGCTCATAAAACTCATCTGTATTCATATATGTAGCCCTTGTTAACGGCACATAACCAACGAGATATTCAGACAAACAGCAAATGTCTATATCACTATCAACTTTTACATACAAAGGCATTAACGGTTTATTATCAGCACTCTTAAACGCTATTTGAAAAGAAAAAGTTTCATTTTGTAGCATAGTTGCTTTTGCAAGCGCTTTGCCTTTGATTTCATCTGGGAAAACCTTTTCAAGCGAAGAAAGAAGCATTGTTTCTAACTCTTTTTTTGCCGTTTTTATCTTGCACACCCCTTTTTTAAAAGTTTTTATTGACTTATTTTTTTGTTGCTAATATAATTATAATTGCAAAATAGTTAAAAGTATATGCACAAAATCACCATAGTTTTGCACAAAAATTATAAAAGGAAAAATTATTATGTCAAAATCGGCTCCTGAATACTATTCTTCAGATGTTCCTACGAGTTCTTATTTGCGCATAAATAATTGCGGAACGCTTCTTCTTAATGATAAAGATTACCACATTGTAAGACCAAAGGGGCGCAAAGACTATCTTTTGATTTATATAGCAAAAGGAAAAGGTTATGTTACAATTGATAATAAAGAACATATTATTACAGAAAAACAAGCATTTATTTTTCATCCTGACGAAGTTCAAAACTACCGCTTTTTAAAAAAAGACAACGCTATAACCTATTGGATTCACTTTAACGGAACATACTGCAAAAATCTTATAGATTCATTAAATTTAGAAAATATCAATATTTTAAAACTTAATATTGATAGGGTTGATATAGAACAATTGCTATATAGACTTTGCCACGAATTTAGTCAAAAAAATCCTTTTTACGAGCAAATTTGTTCAGGATTATTAATTACAATTCTCGGTATTATGAGCCGATGTGTTTCAAATACAAAAATCACAAACAAGCCAAACAACTTAATTGAGCAAATAATAGGCGATTTCCACGCTAACCCACAAGAAACATTTATTATAAACGATATTGCCAAAAAGTTTTCGATTTCAGCTAATCATCTAATACGCGAATTTAAAAAAACCACAGGGCTTACACCTTCGCAATATATGATTGAATTTCGCCTCAAAAAAGCGCAAGAACTTTTGCTTTTTAGCACATATAGTTTAAATGAGATTTCCGAACTTTTAGGATATCAAAGTTATTCCTATTTTTCACGCATTTTTAAAAAACATATCGGAATAAGCCCTATTGATTTTCGTTCAAACAATCACAAAAATAAAGAAATATAAAAAAACTTCTTAACTACATTAGTTAAGAAGTTTTTATTTTAGCTTTTAACGATTGGTTTAATCATCGCTTATTAAATTTCTTCCCATTTAAATTCATGTAATTGACCGAAATTTTGTAATTCTGGGAAGTCCCACTGGCGAAGCGTTTCATAAACTGCAACGCAAACTGTATTTGAAAGGTTTAGCGAACGAATTTCACCCATCATTGGAAGGCGCACACAACGTTCTGGATTTTTAATGAGTAATTTTTCAGGCAGGCCTGCGGTTTCTTTGCCAAAAAGCAAATAACAATTATCAGTATATTTTACATCTGAATAAGTTTGCCTTGCCTTTGTTGTAAAATAAAAATAATTTGCATTATCTTTATTTGTTTTTTCAAAAAAATCTTCTAAATTTTCATAATAAGTTATGTCCATAAACTTCCAATAATCAAGCCCTGCTCTTTTTAACTTTT
>JAZRPX010000222.1:0-14720 GCA_045649445.1 Acutalibacteraceae bacterium
TCCGACTTAAACAAAATATTCAAAAAAATGTGCAAATTTCCTTATAAAATCAATGAAAAATGTGTCTTCTATATTTATTCCAAAAAACGAAAAGAATGATATAACCAATTCTTTTACAAAATTGCTTTGATTCATTGAATCATCTGCCGGCTTTAATGAATTCGACCAAATAAACCCAATTGTTAGTATAATTATTACTATAAACAGATATTTTTTTAAACGTTTCATAATAGCGTCTCCTTTGTTACAACATCAATAATCAAAGGAGATTGTTTTGGCTTGTTATCAGAAAACTCAATTGCAGATAAATACATTTTTTCTACAATAGAAAAATCTTTTGTTGATGAAGAATAAAGTTTTGCTAAAGTTTCACCCTTTTTAACAAAATCACCACACTTCTTTTCTAAAACGATACCTGCAGAAAAATCAATTTCATCTTCTTTCTTATTTCTACCTGCACCCAAAACAACAGATGCTTTTCCAATAAGTTCGGCATTCATAGATTTAATAAATCCGTCTTTTTTTGATACAATATCAAAAGAAAATTTTGGTTTGCAAAATTCGTTTAAATCATCAAAAACACTAATATCTCCACCTTGTAAAGAAATCCATTCTAAAAACTTTGCATAAGCAACACCATTAGATAAAACTTCTTTAACCATTACTTTTGCTTCATTGATTGATTTTGATAAGGCAAGAGAGACAATAAGCGAAGAAAGTTCTATACAAACATTTTTCAAATCATCAGGACCATTCCCTTTTAAAACCTCGACTGCTTCTTTTATTTCTAATGCATTGCCAATGTTTAACCCAAGCGGCATATCCATATTAGTTATAAGAGCGGCTGTTTTTCTATTGAAACTTTCACCTATCTCAACCATACATTTTGCTAACGCTTTCGCTTGAACTTCATTTTTCATAAAAGCGCCACTACCCACTTTAACATCTAAAACAATTGTATCAGCACCCGCTGCTAGTTTCTTGCTCATAATACTCGATGCGATAAGAGGAATGTTATCAACCGTTGCAGTTACATCACGAAGGGCATATAACTTTTTATCTGCTGGAGCAAAGTTGCCAGTTTGCCCTACAACGCAAACGCCACACTTTTTAGTTATATCAATGAATTCATCTGGCTCAAGCGAGGTGTTATAACCATTTATTGACTCTAATTTGTCAACTGTACCACCAGTATGACCAAGCCCTCTGCCACTCATTTTAGCAACAAAGCAACCAAGCGATGCGACTATAGGGGCTACAATCAAAGTGGTTTTATCACCAACGCCTCCTGTGCTATGTTTATCAACAGAAAGTCCACCAAACATGGATAAATCTGCTTTTTCACCACTATCAAGCATTGCTTTAGTTAAATCAAATGTTTCTTCTTTATTCATTGAATTGAAATAGCAAGCCATAAGAAGCGCGGAAACTTGATAATCCGGAATTTCACCTTTTACATAGCCATCTATAAAAAACTCTATTTCTTGTTTTGAAAGTTTTCTACCATCACGCTTTTTTTGAATAATATCATACATTCTCATAATATTTCTCACATTTCAAAAGATTCAGGTAAAAGTTGTGATAAAGTATAGATTTTGATATCTTTTCCATTAAATAAAACTATCTCAAAATCTTTTTCACAAAATTCTGATAATACCTGTAAACATACACCGCAAGGAAAACAAAAATCTTCTATTTTTCCATTTCTGCCACCTACAACAGCAATTTTTTCAAACTCTTTTTCACCATTAGAAATCGCGCTAAAAATAGCAGTTCGCTCTGCACAATTAGTTGCAGAGAAAGATGAATTTTCAATATTCACGCCTGAAAACACAGCTCCGTTTTTACATAAAAGCGCTGCGCCTACTTTAAAGTTCGAGTAAGGCGCGTAAGAATTTTCTAAACATTTTTTTGCAAGATTTATAAGTTCGTTATTATTCATAATCTACTCCTAAATACTGATAAACAAGCGTTGAAATATACGAAAAGCCGTTTATTGTTCCAAGATTATCAGGTTTTATTTTTTTACCATATACAATCAATGGCACACACTCTCTTGTGTGGTCTGTTGTTTTTGTAAATTCTGGGTCACATCCATGGTCGGCAGTTATCATCAAAACATCATCATCTTTTAATTTTTCTATAAATGTGCCTAGCCATTTATCAAACTCAGATAATGCTTTTGCATAGCCATCAACATCTCTTCTATGACCATAAACCATATCAAAATCAACAAGATTAACAAAACACAACCCGTTAAAATCTTTGTTTAAATATTCCTCTGTTTTTAACATTCCATCTAAATTGTCTTTTGTATAAACAAACTCCGAAACTCCGCTTCCTGCAAAAATATCATTGATTTTTCCAACGGCAATTGTATCAAAATCATTGTTTTGCAAATTATTTAACATTGTATTACTAGATGGCAAAATTGAAAAATCATGACGATTTGAAGTGCGTTTAAATGGATACTTGCCTTCAAACGGCCTAGCTATTACTCTGCCTACACCATGTTTTCCAACAAGAATTTGTCTTGCTATCTTACAATATTCATAAAGCTTTTCAACTGGAACTTTTTCTTCATGAGCAGCTATTTGAAAAACACTATCAGCCGAAGTATAAACAATCAAATCCCCTGTTTTTAAATGCTCTTCTCCGTAATCTTTTATAACTTCTGTTCCAGAATATGTTTTATTACAGATTACTTTTCTACCAGTTCTTTTCTCAAACTCATCAATAATTTCTTTTGGAAAACCATCAGGATAAGTTGGCAATGGCTTTTCTGAAACTATACCCGCTATCTCCCAATGACCAATAGTTGTATCTTTTCCCATTGATTTTTCAACAAGGCGAGCCACTTTTGAATTTTTACAGTTTGATTTATTTATATAATCAACGCCATCAATTTCACCTAGCCCAAGTTTTGTTAAATTAGGAATATTAAATTCTTTTGATTTTGATATTGATTTTAATGTGTTTGCACCATCATCGCCAAATTTGGATGCATCAGGCGCATTACCAATTCCTAAACTATCAAGAACAATAAGAAAAACTCTTTTCATTAATTTTTCTCCATTTTAACCGCTACTTCTAATGCTAATTTCATCATATCTGTAAATGAATTTTGACGCTCTTGTGAGGATGTTGATTCACCTGTTATCAAATGATCAGATACTGTTAAAATTGCTAATGCTTTTTTATTCGCTCTCAAAGCATTCATATAAAGAGCTGCTGCTTCCATTTCAACAGCTAATACACCCATTTTCGCATAAATATTGCTGCTTTGTTGTTCATTTGGCAAATAGGTTACATCATCGTTATAAAAAACATCACTTGACAAAACATTGCCAACGCTATAATTTAGTTTTAATTCTTTAGCGCATTCTACACTTTTTTCTAATAAATCATAAGAACAAATTGGCGCAAAAGTTCCTTTTATTCCAAAGTTTTCAGGGTAGTTTGAATTTGTACAAGCACCTTGAGCAATAACTATATCACGAACTTTAACATTTTCATTCATACCACCCGCAGAGCCAACACGAATTATATTTTCAACGCCAAAAAAGTTATAAAGTTCATAAGAATAAATTCCAATTGATGGCATACCCATTCCACTAGCCATAACACTTACTCTAACGCCTTTGTAATAACCTGTATAACCTTGTATTCCTCGTACATTGTTGACTAATTTTGCATCTTCTAAAAAATTTTCTGCAATAAACTTTGCTCGAAGTGGGTCACCCGGCATCAAAACAGTTTTCGCAAAATCTTCGGGTGTTGCATTAATATGTGGTGTTGGATAAGGTTTCATCGCTGTTATCCTCCTTGCTCTTTACTATTTTTACAATTCTTGATGTACCAAGTCTATCAGCACCAAGAGAAATAAACTTTTCAGCATCTTCAATAGATGAAATTCCGCCTGCAGCTTTGATTTTTTTGCCGTTTTTTATATACTTTTTAAAAAGTTTAATATCATCAAATGTTGCACCTGATATTGAAAAACCCGTTGATGTTTTTATAAAATCCGCGTCGCTTTGAGATATAATTTCACACATTTTTTGTTTTTCTTCGTCGGTTAAAAGGCAAGTTTCAATAATCATTTTTAAAATTTTGCCATTACACTCTTTTTTAACAAGATTGATTTCTTCTAAAATTTCATCATATTTTTTTGCTTTAAGGTCACCTATATTGATTACCATATCAATTTCATCTGCGCCATTTTCAATAGCACATCTTGTTTCAAAACACTTAATTTTAGTTGTGTTATAACCATTTGGGAAGCCAATAACTGTGCAAACAGGTATTTCACCTTTTAAATACTCACTCGCAACCTTTACAAACGAAGGGGCAATACAAACCGATGCTACTTTGTACTTTTTAGCATCATCACAAAGCGAGATTATATCACTTTCTGTTGCATCTACTGACAAAACTGTATGGTCAACTTTTGATAAAATTTCTTCTATTTTCATAAATCAATCTCTTTTCTTCAAATTATATTGCCAACGAATAACTGCGGCTGTAATTATAATAAAATAACCTATAAAACTATATAAATCAGGTATTTGATTTAATACCAAAAATCCCACTATTGCAGCAAAAAGCACTTGTGTATAATCAAAAACCGATATCTCTTTTGCAGGTGCAAATTTATAAGCAAAAGTTATGCAGAATTGACCTCCCGCTGCTGAAACGCCTGCTAAAATGAGATAAACCCATTGCAAAGTAGTCATAGGAGCAAAATTAAAAATAACAAACGGCAAAATCACTATACTTGAAAAAGAAGAAAACGCAAAAACGATAACTGCTCCAGCTGCGTCATTCTTGGTTGCTTTTCTTACAAGTGTATACGCGAGACCTGCAAACATTCCACTTAAAAATCCGGCAAAGTATGGTATAACTTTAACTGAAAATGTTGGCTTTATTACAAAAATTGCCCCTATAAAAGCCAAAACAACTATTCCCCATTCAAACTTTTTGACTTTTTCTTTTAAAATAAAAATTGAAAAAATCATTGCGAAAAATGGTGATAATTTATTAAGCAAACTCGCATCTGTAATATTTATTGAACTTAATGCATAAAAGTTTAAAACAACGCCCATTAGTCCAAAAAACGATCTAAAAAATAGTGTTTTTTCATTGCCTTTGATTGTTTTTAATGCTGATGGTTGTTTTATAATCATTGCAAAAGCAAGAATGCAGGCAACGCAATTTCTAAAAAACACTTTTTGAAGCGTTGGTACATCACCCGAAAGTGATACAAACAAGTTCATAAAAGTAAAAGAAAACGCTGCGCCTAAAACAAATAAAATTCCTACTAATTTTTTATTTTTCATTTATTATAATTCACAAACCTTTTTATAAAAATCTTTTAATGAGCTCTGTTTATATTTTGAATAATCAAGATTATATTCATTCTCTAACACATCTGTTATAAGATATGTAGCAACACCTAATTTTTCGGCTATCATATCTTCTAAAACATTATTGCCTACCATCAAACATTCATTTGGATTCAAATTATTCTTTTCTATAATTTCTTCATAATATTTTGGATTTGGTTTGCAATATGTAGAGTTTTCAAACGATGTTATATAATCAAAATCATCAGGTTTTAAACCAACAAAAGCCATGCGATTGATATTTGCAGAAAGTGGCAAAATTGGATTTGTTGCAAGAATAAGCTTATACCCTTTTTCTTTTAAAACATCAATGATTTTTCTTGAAAATTCAGTATATTCACAAACATCTTTAAGCATTAAAAACTCATTATTATAAAAATCATCAAAAGTATCTTTAACGCTTTCTACACTAACTCCCGTTGCTTGTTCAAAAAAACGCCAAAAAACTGTTTCGTTAGCAACAGATCCATCATTTTTCACCATTGCATCAAGGCCACCTAAAACACCTTGTTTCATTTTATCTTTATCAATACCTATCTCAACACCTTTTTTAACCAAAAGTGGAAAATACACTTTTCTGAAGTTTTCCATCGATAATGGCAAAAGGGTGCCATCTAAATCAAATAAAATTGTTTTCATATACTTATCCTTTCATTTTTCCTTGATAGGTGTTTTTTTGAGCCATCAACTTATCAATTCCACCTAAAGTTGCGATCTTATCAGCAGTCCACATTGGTGCTATCAGTTTAGTTTTATCACCATCACCTGTTAACCGCTCAATCACTGTAGTTTCTGGCATTAATTCAAGTTGTTTTACAACTATATTTATATATTCTTCTCTTGTTAAAAGTGGAAATGGATTTTCTTGATACATTTTTGCAAGACGTGTACCTTTTGAAACATGTAACATATGAATTTTCAAAGCATCTGGATTTAAATCTGCCACCACTTTTGCAGTTTCAATCATCATTTGCTCTGTTTCATAAAGCAGACCATTAATAATATGAATGCAACTGCGAAGTCCTGTTTTTTTAACTTTTTCAAACCCATTTAAAAATTCTTCAAATGTTTGACATCTATTTATAAATTTTAAAGTCTCGTTATGAATTGTTTGCAAACCAAACTCTAAATTTATTTCTTTTCTTTGATTATATTTTAGCAACAAATCAAGTTTTTCATCATCAATACAATCTGTGCGAGTTGAAAGTGTTATGCCGACAACTTCATCAAAAGAATTAGCAATATTAAGCATATTTTCAAGTGTTTTTACATCGGTATAAGTATTTGTATTAGACTGAAAATAAGCAATGAATTTGTTTTGTTTGCCATTTTTGTTTATTCTTTCAATTTCGGTTTCAATTTGCTCTTTAATCGAAAGGTTTCCTTTTGTGAAATAACTACTCCCTGATTCACAATATATACAACCACCAACACCTAATGTGCCATCAATATTAGGGCAAGAAAGACCGGCATTGATAGCGGCTTTATACACTTTGCCGCTATATTTTTGTTTGTTATAAAAATTTAAAGTGTGGTAACGCTTGTTATCATCAGAATATTTAAAGCTCATAAAACTACCTATAAATTATTATTTTACTATCTTTTTACACCATGTGCGTTTATTGCAATTAGGGCAATATAAATTACGTGTAAAACCTCTGTGCATTGCCATCATTGCTTGCTTATAGGTTGGTACAATTTCACAACCACATTCTTTACATTTATAAGCACCAACACTTACTTCAAGTTTTAATGCATAAAAACAAGGAATCAAAAAGAGCACGCAAATTACTAAAGTCAAAACAAGTTGCAAAACGCCTTCTGGCATCAAAAATGCCACAAGAAAGATACCTGCTAAAAGCGATATCATACTAACAATCATAATTACCCACATAGAAGTCCAGATTGTTTTATTTTTCTTTTCTAATTCTTTTGTCATCTCTAGTAGAAGTTGCTCATTTTTTTGATTGTTATTTTCCATACTAATTTTCTCTCCACTCAATAATTCATTTACACTGATGCTTAGAATGTTGCAAAGTTCTATCATAATCGAAGAATCTGGCATTGCAATACCTCTTTCCCATTTTGATACTGCTTTGTCTGTGATGTTTAATTTTTCTGCCAACTGCATTTGAGTTAAGTTTGAACTTTTTCTACAATCAGCAATAAATTTTCCAATCTTAATTTGGTCCATAAACATTCTCCTTTCGCATTCAGTATAATAAATTATTAATAAAAACAACACCTACCAATGGTTTATATCTTGTTTTTGGCCCACCCAAGAGGACTTGAAGTGTGCTTTGCACACTCACGTTGCTTCGCAACTATTATTTTAGCAAGTTCGGCTCGCCAATAAATGGCAACCGCCGAACATTTGCAACGGGGTTCAAGTCTTTAATCCTTTTTTATATTTGAAATAAAATCTTTCTTTAGTTATTTTTTTGGCCCACCCAAGAGGACTTGAACCCCTATTTTCAGAATCGGAATCTGATGTTTTATCCAGTTAAACTATGGGCAGATATAAACGATAAAATGGGAGTGCAAAAGCACTCCCTAAAATTTAAAATCCAAAATCTTCTTTGAGATGATTATAAATTTTTTCATACATCATAACATCATCATTAAGATTTGGGTGCCAATCGCCACCCATTTGATTGCAAGTTATATCATCATAAACGCCAATGTTTTTATAGTTTTCTTCCTCAACCAACTCTCTATAGGCATTTACAATGCTATCAAGTTCAGGACAACCTTTATCGTGACCAAGTGGTATAATAATTTTGCAATCTGGTGCATTTGCTCTTAATTCATCAATGATTTTTTTGGCCTTTGCTTTAAAAACTGACCAATCAACTTTAGCATTTTCATAAAATCTTAAATAAAGCATATCATTTGAACCGATGTTAAAAAACACTACATCAGGAACATATTTAGAAAAATCCCATTTAATATTTCTTGAAGGGACAGCCATATTATAATATTTTTCTAATGTGCCATTAGGATTTCCTGTACAATCAGTCACTACTCCTTGACCAGAACGACATACAGCTGACATCTCTGCGCCGCACTTTTCACAAAGATGAGCACACCATGTTTTGTATCCATGCTCTAAAAAGCCAAAAGGTGACGGTGAATTACGAGTGGTTGACAAATTGCCATAACCACAAGTTAATGAATCTCCGTAAAACTCGAATTTCAGTGGTTTTTCTTCAGGTTTTTCAAGCAACTCGCCATCAAAACTAATAGACTTAAATTCATATCTACCATGACCAAACTCAAGCAATTTCACTATTTTAACTATATGAATACCATTTAAATTTTCTAAAACAGTTATATTTTGTTCGCCACGAGTTACAGGAATGTGAATCATATTTTCAAAATCGTTATCAAGAACAACGCCTAAAAGCCCATCATCTGCAAAAATATTGGATTCAATCACCAAATTTGAGTTATTAAACTTAGCTTTAAATTCAATACCACTCGCTGTGAAATCAAGGCATAGCCAATCATTTACAAAAGCACTTCTGCCTTTAAAATTAATTTTTTCTTTTACTTCTGATAAATTAAACTTTTGCATTTTTATCTCCTAATTACGATGCTATTTTTCTTCTTAAAAAAGACAAGTCAACAACATCGATTTCTCCATCGTTATTAATATCTGCTTTTTGACTTATTTTCGTATCTTGTTTAACTAAATATTTGCGAAGTTTTAATACATCTGCAATATCAACGCTGCCATTATCATCACCATCACCAACAGAAGCAAAATGCTCAAAAACAAGGTCATAATAGAAATAATGAACTTCTCCGTTATGCTCTTCATCATTTCTTACCGAAACATAAAGATTATCATTCTTATACATAACACTGTAAATAAACCCTTGACCTGTACGCGAATATACCATTTTTACTTTTTGTGAAGAAGTGTCATAAGCATAGATATTATTAGCAAATATAAAATAAATTTGATCATCAGCGCCTTTTGTTGCTTTTGAATATCTCGCTTTCCATACGTGATTTTTCAAGCAACTACAAGTCCATTGACTATCTGAATTTTTGCAAATTTGGATTAAAGTCTTACTTTTATAATTATATTTAACCAAGCAATCCTCTTTAATATAATAATAATTGCCGTTAACATAGCTAATAACCGAATCAATGCCTTTCCAAAAAGCGTTTTTAAAACTTGTGCTATTTGTTGCTTTATATGGCGCAGTCCAACTATAATGCACAGAATGACCAAGTTCTTCTGCTTTGATTTCATCATCACTTAACATAAAGAACTTATGAGTTACATCACCAGGCGATTGATGGAAACCATGCACTCCAAGATTATATACTGGCGCATCTTGTGTTATATCAATATGATAATAATCATTACCAACCTTAACCATATTCCACTCATGGTGCATAGCGTCACTTGTAACTAAATAACATTCAATATTAAGACGCTTGCACAAATACATAAACGCTTCGGAAATACCTTCACAAACCGCTATCTCTTTCACAATACAACCATAAGCATTATAAATATACTTTTCATCAGGTGAATTTACGCCTTCATATACAGATTTATCATATGCAACACGCCCTGCAATATAATCATGTAACATCAACAACTTTTCTTCTACAGAAACATTGCTTGGAATTGTATTTAATATTCTTTCGCACTTTGTATCAAACTGCTTTTTCATACTAACAACTTCATCAACTGTAAAATTATAATTAAAAAACACTCTGTAAATATATCGTGTGGTTTCATCATAAGTACAACGATTTGAAATTTCTACATAAAAATATTCTGTGTTATTATATTCAACAAAATGCTTGAATTCTTCAAAGTTATCTACACTAACTTTATAATCAAATATAACTAATTCTTCTATTCTATTATTCCATGCACTCAAAATTGCTTCTTCAACATTAGAATAGTCAGTTTGCGCAAAAGAAACTTGCCCTTTGCAAACTGATACAAAAGACGAAAACATAACAATAAAAGATAACAGCAAGGACAGGATTTTTCTGCTCAAACAATACACCCCCTGTGAATATTAATCTTCGTTATATTTATCAATAGCGCTAATTATTTGACTAACAGTATCGTCAATAGAATTTTTATTAACATCTATTACAATATCGGCATATTTTTTATAAAGAGTTGCCCTTTCATCATACATATCTTTCAATGTATAGCCCTCTTTTAAAACTACGCCTCTTGTTTTAAAATTACGAATTCTACGAGTCATATTTTTAAAACTAATTTCAAGATAAACAATAACTGCTTCGTCTTTAAGTTTTTCCATTGCATCTTCGTGATAGACCATTGAGCCACCGGTTGCAATGATACAATTTTTTGTATAAAGGGTTAAAACTGAATCTCTTTCAGCTTTATTAAAACCCTCTACTCCTTTTTTCTCAATAATCTGTGCAAGTTTCATTCCTTCGTTCTGCTGAATAAGCAAATCTGTGTCTAAAAACGACTTGCAAAGATGCTTTGCAACTAATACACCACAAGTGCTTTTGCCACACCCAGGCATACCAATTAAAACTACATTCATATAAATTCTCCAAGATAGATTTTTCCACTCTTATTCTACCATATATCTTATTATTTTTCAACAATTTATGTGTATTTATTTAGTAATTTTTCTTTATTTTTAATTATATAAAAATATGTATTTACTTTTTCAAAATTATGTAGTATAATTTATTAGTAAATCTTTTATAGAAATATAATATTAAGGAGAATTTAAGATGAAAACTAAAAGATTTTTGGCATTATGTTTAGCATTGTTTATGGCTATCACCTGCTTTGCTTCTTGCCGTACTCAAAATGAAAATGCTTTTGAAATTGCTTGCGGAGATAAAACAGTTAATATTCGCACTGCTCTTTACATGTGTTTTCTTATCGATGCTGACCTTGCTTTCCAAGATAAAGCAGTTGCAGCAGCTGATGCAGCTAAAACTAAATATGATGATTACAAAGAATTAAAATACGAAGGTAAAGATTACGAAACTTGGACAAAAGACAAAGCAGAAGAAGCTGCTAAAATGTATGCTTATACAGACGTTGAGTTTGAGCGTTTAGGTTTTACTATTACCGATGAAGAACAATCATATGTTGATTACTATGCAGAGTCACAATGGAATGGTGACGAATCAAATATGGGTGTTGGCGAGGTTTATGAAGCAAACGGTGTTTCATTTGAAACTTATAAAGATTATTTCTCTAACCTTTATTGGAAACAAGAAATGGTTTATAACTTCTATATTGAAAAAGCTGATGATGAAGAACACCCAGCAGAAGACCACACACACGAAGATGGTTCTACTCACAAAGCAGAAGATGTTGAAAAACTCGACCCTGAAATTGAAAAATTAAAAGGTTCATTAAGACCTACTGACAAAGATATTAATGCAACACTCGTTAAAAACTTTGTTCCTGTTTATCTCATTGATGTTGCGTTGACAGATGATCAAGGCAAAGAAAAGAGTGATGCAACTAAAAAAGAGCAATTAGATACTCTTAAAAATTATGCTGAAAACCTTAACAATGGCACTGCTTTTGGCGAAGTTTTCAAAGCATATCAAGTTGATTTCGCTCTTGTTACAAGTGAAGCAGAAGCAAAAGATGATGCTACTCAATACGAACAAGTTCTTTTAAGTAAAGAAGCAAATGTTTCTACTGAAAACGGCGATGCTGCTGATGAAAACTTTGAAGAAGCTTTAAAACTCGAAGTTGGCAAAGCAACAGTTATTGAAAACGACGATTGCTATACACTTGTTTTCCGTAGAGATATTCTTACAGACAAAGATTCAAGCAAAACTGCTTTAAAAGATTCTTATGAAGGTTACGCAATCAATATTTTAGTTAAAGATGATTATCAAGCAAATATTGTTGATAAGAAAATCGCTGAATTAAAAGTAACTGCAAACGCTTCTGCAATTAAATTCTATTCACCAAATAAAATTGATTACTTAAATGAGACAACACAACCTGTTGCACAAACAGAAATGGCTCAATAATTAATTCAAATATAAAAAACTCGAAAGCAATAGTTCGCTTTCGAGTTTTTTGTTTTAAAAAGTATAATCAACTTTCTTTTGTCTAACCAAAAGTTTTTTCATAACTTCAATCATAGGCACTATCAACAAGCCACAACATACATTGCTTATACAATGAGTTATATCAAAAGGAAATCCTGCCACAATCCAGGCAATCATTCCTTTAAAATCAAGCCCAAACATCAACGCTTGGAAAGGCGCGTAAAACACACCAAACAAAAGCCCATGAAGGCCACATACTATCATATAAACAGGAACACTTATCTTCTTTGGCATTGATTTTGGCAATAACATTACCATACCCCAAAGAATTGTCCAAATATATAAATATGCATACCACCACATACCATATTGAAAAATTCCTGTTAAAAAAACAAATATGTATATTGAATAAAGGGCTTTAGCTCTATAAACAACAGTTACTATTATAATTAAAGCGCCTATCAGATGAATATTTGGCAAAAATCCCATCACTATTTTTGATGAAAACATCATTGCGCCAAAAATTGATAGAACAACTAAATCTCTTAAGTTTAGTTTATTACGCTTTTTCTGCTCTGATTTCATATTTTGCATCTTTTTCAATCTCTGTAGTATCAACACCAGAAGTTGCATACTTTCCGTTTACATAGAAAGACCAATACATTTTGTCTTTCTCATAATCAAGAGTTGTACCGTTTACTGTTTTAACATATAAACCATACTCGCTCTCGTCACCCGCAATTAAATCAACATCTAACAAAGCTTCGCCAACTGTTTTTTTGTCAGTATTGATTAAGAAATTTGTTTCATTACCATCTTTATCAATGACAGTAAATGAAAACTGTGTTGCACCAGATCCAAGTTCTTTAACTCCTTGTTCAGGTGTTTTGGTTGTTTGAACAGTTTCCTGTTCGTTTTGTTTGTTATCGTTACAAGCTGTTGTAACAACTGCCATAGCCGCAATAAGCATAATACTAAGCAATAACGATAAAATTCTTTTTAAATTTTTGTTTTGCATAAAGCATTCTCCTTTAATTTTATTTATTTTTGCTTTTTAAGAGAAAACTCTTGACCGGCGCTCGCAGTACAAAAAAGCAATTTTGTTGCCGAGTATTTCGACTTTAGCACTTAATATTAATCACCTTCTCAAAGTTTTGAAACTTCAATGGCTTTTCCTCTTTTGCGGCAAGAGTAAGACTAATAAAACTTGAAATGTGCTTCACGGCGGCGTGCCCGTACAGGATTTTCACCTGTTTCCTCGAAACAACAAAACAATTGTAACATAAAACAGTTATTTTTACAACAAAAAATCCCCACTTTTGTGGGGATTAAATTATTATTTATTTTTACGTTTTTTAACAAGAACAACAACTAATACAATAATTCCTGCCAAAACTAAAACACCGACAATGCAAGCAAGATAAATAGAGAAAACTGCTGAAGTTCCTGTTGAACCTATTGCTTGAGCAGTCTCTTCATTTTCTTTATCTACTACAACAGAATCATCTTTCTGCACAACATTTTCTGCGGTTTCTTTATTAACATCATTTTCAGGTTCGGTTTCTGCTACATAATCATCAATAAGCTTATTATCCTCTGCCTTTGCTATAATATCGCCGAGCTTTTTATTATTTTTTGTTGCATCTTGTTTTTTGGTTGTAGTTTCTTTATCAACAGAAGTTGGTTTATTAGCACTATCAACCACTGAAACACTACCGTCAACACAGGATACCGAAAGTTCATTGCCATCAACGTCAATAAACGCTGCTTCATCATATTCAATTGCAAATGGGTATGTAGTAGCAACTGTAAAATCTGTTTGTTCAAGAACAATTGTACAAATAGTACCATTTTTTGTGTTGTTATTCATTACATCACCAGGTGTTACAACCACCCTTACATAACCATCATTAAAATCAGCAGGACCAATCATAATATCACTATTGTAAAACACTTCGCCTGTTGACCTTACTTCTTTAACTTGAAATGCTTTTGTATCAAAATGAACATCAAACACCAAGCCCCAAATACCCTTATTATTTGAGATTTTAACTGGCATTTCTACTGTTTCACCGGCTTTTACAGAAATATCTTCTACCGAAACTTTAGCAGAATCTTCAGCAAATACACAAATAGAAAAAGCTGAAAACATAACCAAAACAGATAATAAAACAACTAATAATTTTTTCATAACTTTACTCCTTATTTTTGTTTTTTTATATTGTAACATAAAAGAAATAATTTTTCTACTAATTTTTTAATATTTTTTGT
>JAZRPX010000223.1:0-3886 GCA_045649445.1 Acutalibacteraceae bacterium
AGAAAGTGTGACAAGAGATTATGTGCAAAATGAAAAGCCAGATGTCATTATTAATATAGTTGATGGAACAAATTTAAGCAGAAGCTTATTTTTTACAACGCAGTTATTGGAATTAGGTATTCCTGTTGTAGTAGCGCTTAATAAATCAGATGTTAATGAGAAGAAGAAAACTAAAATTGATGTTGCAGCATTAACGGCAAAGCTTGGTTGTGCAGTTATTGAAACAACTTCTACAACTGCCGAGGGGCTTGAAACTCTTATAAAAACTGCGATAAGCGTTGAGGGAAAGTCACAAAAACCACCTTTTTCACAAGCAAAATCATTTGCAAATGCAGACGAGGCAAGACAGGCAGATAGAAATCGTTTTCAGTTTGTAAATTGCATTGTTAGTCAGGTAGAAACTAGAAAAGTTTTAACAAAAGATAGAAATTTCCAAGATGATATTGATGCAGTTTTAGTGAATAAATGGGTTGGAATTCCGATTTTTGCTGTTGTTATGTTTTTGGTTTTCTGGATTTCTCAAGCAGGTCCTGGCGTGTGGATTGCAGATTGGTTAACAGCGCTTTTAGAAAAAGGTCAAGAATGGGTTGAAGGGCTTTTTGTAAATGCTTCGCCGATTGTTTCAGCGCTTTTAGTTGATGGTGTTATCGGCGGTGTAATCGCAGTTATTGGATTTTTACCACTTGTTATGGTAATGTATTTTCTTATTGCGCTTTTGGAAGACTGTGGCTATATGGCAAGGGCTTCTGTTGTGTTAGACCCAATTTTCAAAAAAGTTGGTCTTTCGGGCAAATCAATAATCCCGTTTGTTGTTGGAACAGGTTGTGCAATTCCAGGTGTTATGGCTTGTAGAACAATTAGAAATGAGCGTGAGCGCAGAGCAACAGCAATGCTCGCTCCGTTTATGCCTTGTGGCGCGAAGTTGCCTGTTATAGCACTTTTTGCAGGTGCGTTTTTTAAAGGCGCATCTTGGGTTGGTCCTACAATGTATCTAGTTGGCATTGTTATAATTCTTTTGTGTGCAATTTTGGTTAATAAAATAACGGGGAATAATGCTAGAAAATCATTTTTTATTATTGAACTTCCTGAATATAAAGTACCATCACTCTGGCGCGCAGTAAAATCAATGTGCGAGCGTGGTTGGTCTTACATAGTAAAAGCGGCAACAGTTATTTTGGTTTGTAACACAGTTGTTCATATTATGCAAACTTTTGATTGGAGCTTTAATGAGGCGCAATCGGCAGATACTTCAATTTTAGCATCAATTGCTGGTCCTTTCGCTTACATATTAGTGCCTGTTGTTGGTGTGCTTTCGTGGCAGTTAGCTGCAGCGGCAGTAACTGGCTTTATTGCAAAAGAAAATGTTGTTGGTACATTGGCAGTTTGCTTTGTAGGGCTTCAAAATCTTATTGATACAGAAGAGTTAGCACTTATAGAAGGCGCAGGAAATCAAGTTGCAGGTGTTATGGCTATAACAAAAGTGGCAGCGCTCGCTTACTTGATGTTCAACCTTTATACACCGCCATGTTTTGCGGCTATCGGTGCTATGAGCGCTGAAATGAAGAGTGCAAAATGGCTTTTTGGTGGCATTTCTTTGCAACTCGCGGTCGGCTTTACTGTTTCATATTTAGTTTACACAGTAGGCACACTTGTTTTTGCACCTGGTACACTCGTAGTTTTACCTGCAGTTTTGGGTGGCGTAGCAGTTTTGGTTATGGCAAGTATTGTTGCGTTACTTATTGCTAAAGCAAAAAGGAGTTAAAAAATGCAAGATTATATTATAATTGCAATTGTTGTTTTAATCGTTGGCTTGGCTTCTTGGTATATAATCAGAGAAAAAAGAAAGGGCAAAAAGTGTATAGGTTGCCCACATAGCGGTTGTTGTAATAAAGAATGTAAATAAACAAACCCCTCTCTCGAGATTTCGGGAGAGGGGTTTGTTGCTTGATGCAATTTGTACAAAAACAAATAGTTTTATTTATGCAAACCTACAAAAATAAAAATTTTCAATATTTTTTGTCCAAAAATCAGTATTTTTACAGTTATATATAGTAGAAAGACCTAAAATGTATTCAACTTGAAAAGGTATTGAAAAAATTGTAAAAATAATGTATAATAAAAATGTAATAAATTTGAAAAAAGGAGGTTTATTCAATGAAAAAATGTTTAAGTTTAATTTTAGTTTTTATATTGCTATTTAGCAGTTTTTCTGTAACAACCTTTGCGTGGGATGGACCGAAAAAATACAATTACAAGGGTTTTGTTTATACAAATGAATATGGAGACAGAATTGAAATAGTAAACTATAAAGGGAAAAAAACTAAAGTTACAATTCCTAAAAAAATTAAAGGTATAAAAGTATGGCGTATATATAAATACGGAAATATTGAACAACTTCATATTCCTGATGGTATTGAAGCTTTATATCTGTCAAAAGCAAAAAAACTTAAAAAAATCACAGTTAATAAAACTAACGAAAAATATGCAGTTAAAAATAGATTATTGGTAAGTAAAGACGGAACTATTGTTTATGGTTGCCCTGGCGCAATCACAAAGCCAAAAATTCCTAAAGCTGTTACAACAATAGGAGAAAGTGCCTTTGAAGGAACATCAATTAAAAAAATAACTTTACCTGAAAATGTAAAAAATATTGATTATGGTGCTTTTTCATATTGCAAAAAACTAAAAACTGTTAATTTTAATAAAAAAATCAGAGTAATTGATAACTATGCTTTTAAAGGATGTACATCATTAAAATCAATTGTTATTCCTAATACTGTTAAAGATTTTCGCGCTTATGTTTTTTGGGATTGCAAAAATCTTGAAAGTGTTAAATTAAGTAAACATACAAGATGGCTTTCTAATACTTTTACGGGTTGTACATCTTTAAAAACAGTTAAAATTCCTAAAAAGGTTGAATTTATAACCGATGCTTCTTTTGCCGGTTGTACATCTTTAGAAAGCATTAAAATTCCAAAGTCAGTTAAAAGAATTGATTATTACGCTTTTTCTAACTGTAAATCTTTAAAAGAGATTAAAATTCCTGAATCGGTTAAAAAAATTGGCGAAAGCGCTTTTAAAGGTTGCGATTCTCTTGAAAAAATATATATTTACAACAAAAAATGCAATGTATTTTTTCATGAATCTGACAACGAAGAATTACACGAAGCATTTGATGCAATTCCAGAACATATAACTATCTATAGTTATAAAGGTTCAAGAGCACAAAAATACGCAGAGCAAAAGGGTAATGAATTTGTTGAATTGGAAATAAGTTAACAATAACCCCTCTCTCGAAAATTCGAGAGAGGGGTTTGTTATATCATTTCATCTGGGATTTTTATGCTTAATTCAAAGTTTGAATAACCTTTTTCAAAAGTAACATCAGCTAAAATTTCTATTTGTTCTAAAATTGGCGGCTTTGTTGCTTCATCTTCAAGCTCGATTTCTAATGTTGCTTGGTTTTTCCAAAAAGGGTAGATATCAATCTCATAATTCAAGCCGTTTTTACAAATTACATATCTTGTTTTTTCAATTACATTGCGCTTTTCAAGACGCTTTTCATAAAGTATATTATAAGTTGCTTCGTCAATCAAACATTCATTTTCAATTCGTTTGATTTTATTTATATTTTTCTTTTCTGTATAATAAAACTTTGCTTTGTCGTTTTCAATTGCTTTTCTAATTCTGCAATTAAAACCATCACTGTTTTTGCCAATATAACTTTGAGTGATATTTATAATTTTGTCTGCGCGTTTTTCTAAAAAAGAAATGTCAGGCATTTTTATTATATATTTTCTTTCAATTTCAAAACCTTGTTTCATTTATCATTCTCTTTTCTTATTTGTAAATTAAGTTTACAAGATAATTTTAATTTTGTCAATAC
>JAZRPX010000224.1:0-3772 GCA_045649445.1 Acutalibacteraceae bacterium
GTTTTTGAAAATTTGACCATCTGAGCCGAGATAGTAATAGTCGCCATCGATTTTAACCAAAGCGTTTTTGATTCTTACATTGTCTTGGTAGTAATATGTAACACCTGATTCTTCGTAGTAACCATTTTTATCAACAATCGCGCCATTTTCATCAAATTCATAAGTACCTGCTGTGAAATTGTAACCATTAGTGATAGTTACATTGTAGGTACGATATACATAGGCGTAGCCGTAGCTTGTATTGAAGTAATAATAGTTGCCATCGATATAGTGAAGACCAGTTTTTGCCACACCGTTCACGATGTAGTATTTTCCTTCAGGAGTTGTAACTAGGCCGGTGCCTTTATATTCGCCAATCAATACACCGTTTTCACCAAATTCATAAGCGAGAATATCGTTACCAACAGAGCCTTTGATTACATGGATACCTTTTTCGTATTTGTAAGTATCGTTGAAGTAATAAGTTTTGCCATCGATAGTTTCAAAACCAGTGCTATAGCAGTCTGGGCCGTAGTAGTATTTATAACCATAGTTTGTCAATGCCCACTCGCCACTTACTAGTTTACCTGTTTCTTCAAATTTGTAGGTAACGGCATTGAAAAATCTCTTTTCGCTAACCGCTTCACAAGTTGTTTCATCAAAATAGTACCAGTCAGGACCGATCATATTCCAGCCACCTTTAAAGGTACCAAGGTAAACATATTTGTATACATCGCCATCTTTGAAAACGCCAGTGTATTTTGCCTTACCTTTACAAATGCCATCAGAACCAAAGTTGTAATAATAACCGCCAACTTGCTTGATGCCAGTGTATTTCACGCCGTTTGCAAAATACATTTCACCTATCCAACCGGCGTATGAAGTGTCATCAGTTTTAGGGGTGATATAGATAGTTTTTTCTGCGATAACTTTGTTTTGATAAAGCAACTGAACAACAGTTGAGCCAACTTTGTTTGCCGCTGTAAACTCACCTTTTTTGGTGATTGTACCCATTGCGCTATCTTTAACTTTCCAAGTTGCGCTGCTAGGTAAATTTGCAGGTGCGCCTGTTACATCAAAACCATCTGCTGTGAAAGTAGTTTTGCTTTCTGCTGTGATATAATCATCACCTTTGATTGTTGCATGATCAAAGTTACCATCAGATTCAACTTCGTTTGCAAGAACCAAAATACTAGAAAGTGTTTCACGTTCTGCACCATCTGAAGGTTTGCTTCTCATAACAAGTTCGCCAGTGCCTTCACGTTCTGTGATAAATGTTGAAGAACCGCCACCATCGCAGTTAATAACATCAACACAACCTAAAGCCATCATTGTTTCAGCCATTTCGTGATTAGTAAAACCAGCTGAATAAGGAGACAAACGACCATCGTTCATCATAAGAACGAGTGTACCATCCGCCTTAATACCAATTACTGAACGAGGCGCTCTGCCACTATCCACATGGTTTTCTGATGCATGTTTGCTAACACCGTTTCTTACTAACCAAGTGAAGCATACTGTTTGAGCCATCCACTCATTACCAGTCAAAGGTGCCTTTGCTTCACGAAGTTCTGCTTTGCCATCCTTTGTGATTACAAGGTAACCACCACCCGGTGAGTTTGCTCTATCATCATAAAGAACTTTGCCTTTATACAAAAGCAAACCATAAGGGTGTTCAAAACTCCATGTAAGTGAAACATTCATCGCACCAATTACATTAACACCGAGATTTTCTTCGGCATGTGTTACATGGTCTCTAACAATTTGAGTTCCCCAGTTTGCTTTGTCATTGTAGTCAACATCTTCTGAAATATTCTTTTGACCAGGCATAATAGAAATGTTAGGATTTGACACATCAATTTCCATTACATGCACAACATTTCTGTTGTTGCCAGAGTCATCATTGATAACGATTTCAGATTCAACAGCACCAGGTGCTAATTGATAATCATTTTTTTCAATGATATTGTAGAAGTCACAATTTGAAATCGAATAATCGAAATCCACTTCAGCTAAAGCTGAGAACGGAATGATGGTAACAACCATCAAAAGTGTTAAAATTACAGCTGTGAGTTTTTTCATTTTGTAGTCTCCTTTACAGTTGCTTTTAGTAATATAAATATATTACTAACTTAATTATAATTTTTATTTTTACCTTTGTCAATTACCCTAATTATTTTTGGTAATTGTGCATAAATTTCCAAAAAATATATATGAAAAATGACCACTGCAAAAACAGTGGTCATTTGGTATGTTTTTTTACATTTCAGATTCGTGTTTTGATGCCTTTTTCTTATCTGAAGTTAATGCTACCTCTCCGTTTAGATACATAATAACAAGGCCGAGCAAAACCATAACTGTTGAGATTTTGATAATTATTGGGAAAATCTCGTTGTAAATGATATCGCAAATTTGAGCTGCGATGTCTCCGCCTATGATGAGTGCAGCTACATATCCAAAGAAAGTAAGACCGCCGACAAAGATAGAAATTAAAATTCCATAGCCAAAAATAGTTTTCAAAACATTAGAGATTTTGTTGATTACTTTTTTCATTTGCCGCACCTCCTTATAGACCTAAAACAGGCAACCAGCCCATAAGTATTACAACTTGTAAGATAAACTGCAATGCAACCCACCAAAGGTCGTTCTTAACAGTTTTTGAGAAGTCTGATTCGGCGATTGACATACCTGCATAAAGGCCAAGTGCCAACGGTGGTGTGATACCACACATAACACCACAAATACATGGAAGCATAGCCGCTACGAGCAATGGATCTACACCAACATTTGCTAATGTTGCGATGAACACAGGGCCAAAAGTAACTACCAATGCTGAGCCTGGAATTACCATACCCATAAAGCAAGTAATAACACAAATTGCAACAACCGTGCCAAGTTTACCAAAGTTCCAAGAAGAGATAACAGTAGCAAGATCTTCGCTCACACCAAGTTCGCCAAACAATTCGCCTATCATATAACCAAACAAGCAAACTGCAATTGCGGGTGTAATAGTTTTAACAGAGTTACCAAATGTTTTTGCGATAGCAGAAATTTTCACAACGCTCTTGTCTTTAGCCACAAAGCAGGCATAGATTGTAGATAAACCTGCGATGAAAAGCAATATAGAACTTGAAAGCGCTTTTGCACCCTCTTCGCCAAGTCTTTGCACAAAGAATGTTTCTTTATATAAGAAATCTAACACAAATGGAGCAAGTATAATAACAGGAAGCAAAAGCCCTTGCCATCCTGCTTTTAATGTTTCGCCAAATTTTGGAACATCTTCTTTAGCCATTGGTTTAACTTTGTAGTATTTGCAAAAAGCAAACACAGTTAAGATACGTTGTAAAACGAACCAAATAGCAATGCCCCAAAGCACCATCCAAAATTGTCCCATTGAAATTTCGAGCGCAGGATAAAGTGCTGCAAATGCGCCCATAGCTGCAACAATGTTTTGTGATGGTGGGATCATATTGCCCATATAACTAGCGTTACTTTCAATGTTAGCAGCAAGTTCCGCTGGGAAACCTGAACGCTTCATAGCAGGAATTGTGATAGAACCAGTCGCCATAACGTTACCAGGACCAGAGCCGGAAAGCGCGCCCATAAAACTACTAGCAACAACTGCAGCGTAACCTGCGCCACCAATAATTCTACCAAAGATAGATAAAATAACAGCAATACAACTATCAACAACCTTTGTTTTTGTGAGCAAAATTGACATTGCTACAAAAGCAACCATAGAATAAAGTAAAGATGTAGAAAGCGCTGTTTCAAAGTACTGCCATGCACTTGC
>JAZRPX010000225.1:0-3256 GCA_045649445.1 Acutalibacteraceae bacterium
GCTTTTGATCCTGACAACATCACAATTCCTGATTCACCTGTAACATTTACAGGCGGTTGGGGTGCAGGCGCTCCAAACCCAACATATTCAAATGGTTATAAGCTTCTCAATTTGTTTGCAAACGCTACAACTTCAGGTTACACTCAACAGATTCAATGTTTAGCAGACCTTAAAAACTTTGCAACTCTCAAAGCTTCTACCGATCAAATTTCATTTGATATTTATCCTACATTTACTAATAAAAACGGTTCAAATACTTGTTATATGAAATATTCATTTGATAAAGTTAATTTATCACCGGACTTTGCTCATCCAATGAAGAGCGGTAAAAAATATACTTTATCAATCAAAACAGCGGATATTCCTGAAAACGCAACATATATCCACTTCCAATTCCAGAACTATGATGACCAACTTGCATCTGATATGGAAATCAAAATTGCTGTTCCTTACGCAAGCGGCGCAGTTATTACACCGCCACCAACATCTTCATCATCAAGTTCTTCAACAAGACCTACACAACCAAGCACAAAACCAAGCACTCAACCAAGTACACAGCCAACACAGCCAAGTACACAGCCAACACAACCAACACAACCAACTCAGGCTGTTCATCCATCACTTGACTTGAGCAAACCATATTTCAAATTCAATAATGTAGTTGCTAATGCTGGTTCATTGGTTGAAGTTCCAATTGTTATCGGCAACAACCCTGGTATTTTCTCTGCTAAACTTAACATTAAATATGATAGTTCATTGTTACAATTTGAAAGCATAATTGCAGGTGATGTTTTCTCAACTTCAGAGATTTATTACGGTCCTACAAGTTCAAATGTATTTAAAGTTGCTTTTGAATCTTCAAACTTAGTAGAAAACAACACTAAAAACGGTACAGTTGCAACATTAATATTCAAAGTAAATGAAAATGCAAGTAAACAAATCACAACTCTTTCATTTACTGATTATAATCCTGCTGAATTTATTTCTGTTTTTGCAGAAAATGTACCATTCACTTTTGGTAATGGTATTGTTAGCATTTCTGATAAAGCTAACATCTTATCTACTCCTGCTACTGTTAATGCTACATTGAATTCAAATAAAAAAGCTAAAATTTCTTGGAGCGCAGTTGCTGGTGCTAAAGGATATGAAGTTTACAGAAAAGTAAACAACGGTGTTTGGGCTTCATATAAAACATTATTAACCCCTGATTCAATCAGTTTTACTGAAACTAAATTGGCTGCAGGCAAAACTTACTCATATATGGTAAGAGCATTCTCTTCTGAACTTGTTAGTGAATTTAGCGCAGTTAAATCAGTTAAAACTTATAAATTAGCACAGGTTAAAAAGTTGCAAGTTTCAGCAAAAGGCAAAAAAGCAACTATTAAATGGAATAAAGTTAAAGATGCAACCGAGTATCAAGTTTCTATCTCAACTAAAAAGAAATCAGGTTACAAAATTGCTAAAACTGTAAAAGGCGCAAAAGCAACTATAAAAGTTAAAGCAAATAAACAATACTTTGTTAAAGTAAGAGCCATGAGAAAAGTTGGCACTTCAAAACAAAAAGTATTCGGCAAATACACAAAAATCAAACAATTTAAAACTAAATAAGGAGTGATATGCAATGAAAAACGCTAAAAAAATTATTTCTCTTGTTTTGATGCTTCTAATTGTTTTAACTTCATCTGTAGTTTTAACAAGTGCATCAAATGAAACTATTTACGTTGATAACTTCAATCCAATGCTTAGATATTGGCATTATGGTGGTTATCCGGACAAGGTTACTTATACAACAGGTGGTTATGCAATTCTTGAAAGTGAACATTTTGCTCAACAACATCAAGTTTGTTATTACGGTCAACCGCTTACTGAACAATGGAGCAAAATGTTTGCTGAAAGTTTAGTTGAAGGCGACGGCATTTTAGGTTTCGATGTTTATGTAAAAGATTGCTACGGCACTAATACTCTCGAAGCTACAGGTGGTTTAGGATATCAACAAAACAGCCCAGCGGTAAATGTTATTATCAAATGTTCATATACCGATTCTAAAGGAAGAGAAATTGAAGAAGATGTTCTTAACTTTGAATCTTCTGTTGGTGAAATTGGTATTGAAGCTGAAAAACATTTTATCTTTGGTCTTAACGATGATTATACTGCTTATGATAATTTCAAAATTACATTTGTTAAAATCGCTGTTATGAACTATGCAAACCTTGCAAACGAAAATGGTGAACAAGGTTGCGGTAAATTCTATGTTAGATTCTCTCCTTTCTATATTGAAGGTCAAGCGGCTCCTGAAATCGGTGAAGAAATTCCTGAAAGCAGATTTAATCCTGATGACTATGCTTGGGAATCAACAGACAAAGTTACAACTATTGACCAAGGCAATTTAACTCCTGACGGCCCATTATTCGGTGGCGTTGATATGAAACGAAATGATGAGTATTTACCTTACTTGGCTGACGGTGTTACAGTTGCTAAATTGATTCCAAACAATCCGGATTTGATTCCTGCAGAACCTACTACACAGCCTACTGAAGCTCCTACAACACAACCTACAACACAACCTACAACAAACCCTACATTTGCTCCTACTACAAAACCTGCTTGTGCTCACGGAATCACAACAGAAAAGGTTTCTAAAGTTGCTACATATTTTGAAAACGGAGAAAATACAATCATATGTGCGCTTTGTGATGAAGTTATTTCAACAAAAGCAGTTGCAAAGAAAGTTTTATCAAAACCAAGTATTACAGTTAAAGGACAGAAAAAAGCAGTTAAAATCACTTGGAAGAAAGTAACAGGCGCAACAGGTTATGTTGTTGAAATGAAACAAGGCAAAAAATACAAAGTTGTTAAAACAATTACAAAAGGCAAAACAGTAAGCTATACTCAAAAGAAACTCAAAAAAGGTACAAAATACACTTTCAGAGTTAAAGCTTTAGTTAATAAGGGAAGCAAAAAAGTTTATAGTAAATATTCAGCAGTTAAATCTGTAAAAGCGAAATAAAATACTCCAAAATCAAAAAACCACCCACTTTTATCGTGGGTGGTTTTTGTTGTATAAGAAAACCACTTGAAAAGTCGCGTGGTTCAGTAGAGGCGTTTGCCGATGAGCAGTTTCGTCGCAGCGATAAGGCCCCCCTTGTGTAAAGGGGGCTGGATTTTTGCGAAGCAAAAAGACTGGGGGATTGTTTGTGAATTTAAATTTATATTAGTTGTATTAGTTCACAATCCCTCCGTCAAAAATCAAAGATTT
>JAZRPX010000226.1:0-8163 GCA_045649445.1 Acutalibacteraceae bacterium
GTAAAGTCTGTGCCTTCTGTATAATATTCATCTGACTGATACTTAACATCTACAAAATTATCTTCAGGCAAAGCAAATGTTAAATCATTTCTATATACAATATCATAAGGCGCTATAAGTGTGCCGAGTTCAACTGTAAAACCATCTGCGCGCAAATCAGCAATTTTTTGCTTATCAACCTCTGTGTAAAAACGCAAACCAGTTTGATCATTAAGACGGATTGATGCGCCAGGGATTGTTGTCATATCTATTGTTAAACTTGCGCCTACTGCAGGAACAACATCTGTTATAAACAATTCACCGCAGAGTTCACAAGTATACTCTGTATAACCATCATTTCTGAGAGTTGGCTCTACTACATTCTCGCTTCCTTCTACTGCAACATGCTTACAACTATAATCAAGAGCAAGATAAGAAACGTTATCAATATAAATAGTATCTGCTCTAGTCCAACTTGAAGTAATTTCAAATGATGCCATATTTTCAGCAGAACAATAACGAGTATCAACAATATCTGTAATAGTTACCCATTTACCAGCAGGGAAACTTCCTAAAGTATCATAGCGTCCATAAGTGTTATTGCTTGAATCTTTACCTTTTACACCCATAGTTGCACTTTGTGTGATATAAAGATCAAATTTGATTCCGACAAAATTTTCTGGCTTATTAATTGCTTTCAAAACAACTGAACTATATTCAGTTTTAGCATCTATTTTCAAAACTTTTCCGTGATTATCATTAGCAACAGGGCTATCAACGATTGAACCTTTTGAATAGTGACTTGGCACACTTGAAACAGAATTAAAATCATCAAGAACAGGAGAAACAACTTTAGTTCCTTTGTTTAATATATCAAGTGTTTCAATGTAAGTTGCAAGTGTTTCACCGATAGATTTATGCGCTTTAGCTGTAGGATGCCAGTTTCCGCCCGCGCCATCACCTGGTATAATTTTGAAATAAATATCTTCGTAACCGTTTTCATTTATAACTTCTGATAAAGCTGTGCTAACTCTTACAAATTCAGAACCAAAAACACCATCTGTGCTCATAAGGCCGCCAATCCAAATAATTGGAATAGTTTTATCATTAGCACGGATTTTTTCAACAAGGTCTTTAATTTTTTCTTTAAGTGCTTCGTGATAATAAACATCGCCAATTTTTTCTGGATGACCTGAATCGTTTTGACCTAAAGAAACAACTGCTAAATCAGGGGTATAAGCATTATAATCCCATAATAATTTATCTTTTGGTGAAGCATAATCATAAATTTTTGAGATAATTGCTCCTGGAGGATTTGAAAATTCGCCGAAGCCATAAGCAATACCATAACCTGAACATGCACAGATATTAAAATCAGCACCTAATTTTCTTGAAGCAACGGCTGCATAACCATCAAAAGCATTAGTTGAATATGGGTCATAAGAGCCATTTGGGTCATATAAACCATCTTCTCCAAGAGGCATATTTCCTGATGCAACAGTTATAGAGTCACCATAAAAATCAATTGTATATTTTTTCTTTGCAGGAGTTTTGCCTAATTTACCTTTAAATGAGAGAGATTTCAAACGATATGTTGAAAACTGGTATTCATTTGGTTTCCATATAGCAATAGTGTGTTCACCATTGTTAAGACCGGTTTTAACAGTTACTTCGTTAAGACCTGATTTGATTTTTATTAATTGACGGTTTTCATAATCACCATCAAACATAACACCGATAAAACGAGGAAGATTAGGGTCATGCTGAACAGTAACATGTAATTTTATTTTAATATCACCTTCAACATAAATGCCATATTCAACACCCGAACCGCTCATAGCAAGAACCATATCATCAGTATCTTTATAAGCTCTGCCGAGTAATTTTGAACAACTTTCAAGCTGATTAACGGTATATTCTTGCTCAACAAATTCATTTGATGAAGTTTCTGCTTTTACCAAATTCATTGCAGAAACTGAAAAAACAATTGTTAAAGTTAAAATAATTGAAATTATTCTTTTCATTTTTGAGTCTCCATTTTGAAAAAGTTTTTGCTATTGGCTGCTGCATTTTACAGCAGCCAAAATTATCATTTATTTACCATTTATCGTTTTCGTATGGATCATACTTTGTTGTTGGCTCAACTGGTGTAGTTGGGTCTGTTACATCTTCAAAAGAAGTTGCAATAATATCAAGAGATTCATAACGCTCAAATTCGATTTTAATTGTTTCAAATTTCATTATTCATTTCCTCCCTTGATTAGTCATTCGCTTTAGCCCAAGCTTCCACAAGAGCTTGTTTTTCAGCATCTAATTTTGTAAATTCATCTGTATCTGCCATAAATGCATCAGCAACACCTGCTAAATTACGAACACAAGTTGTTTTAGCATAATATGTTACACCATCAATTACAACATATGCACGAGCAACAAAGTCACGAGCAAGGTTATTTTCATTAATATTTACGATAGAACCAACGAATGTTTTATCAGCCCAAAGCGGATAATTTTTATGGTCATATTTAACTTTAATATGGTCATCATCCATTGTGAAATATTCGCCATCTACAACATCTTTTGGAGCAATGATAAAGCCCATTTCATCAACATCTGATGCTTCACCTGTTAATGTAGCATAAAATCTCATACCGTTTGCTTCATTAAGACGGATTGAAGCGCCATCTTTTACTGAAATAATATCAGTTGTTTTGCCATCTATTTCAGAAGTATCTAATAACAATTCAATATCATCAACATAATGTAAAACGTTTACGTCGTTAACTACGAACATAATATATTTCATTGAAGAAATAAAATCAGGAGTTACGTTTTTATTAAACATAACTGTATATTGAGTCCAAGTTTTGTTTGGAGCAACATCTGTTTGACCTGCGAAAGTTTGATCAGCATAACCATCCGCAGCGTTATCTTGAGCGCCAACATAAATTTTAATTGGATTTGTAACTTCATCAGAAGCAGCAGCAGCCCAGAAACGAATACCTATAGCAGTATCTTTATAATCTGCGAATGAGCCTGACATGTTAACATCTGATACACCACTACCACTGTATGAAGCTCTGTTGCTAAGTTCTAAACTCTTTCTTCCGGCATAAGATAACACGTTAGGAGCGCCCCACATACCAATAGTGCCTTTTGTGCCATTAGCACTTGCATCATAAACCAAAACACTATCTCCATCTACACTTGGAGTAGCTTGTGTAGTTGTTGTAGTTGTGGTTGTGGTTGTAGTTGTAGTAGTTGTAGTAGTTGTGGTTGTAGTTGTTGTAGTTGTTGTGCTTTCTGATTCTTCTTGTGAAGGTTCTTCAGGTTCAACAGATGGAACAGTTGTATCTTCTTCAGCAACAGGAGTGTCATAAATAAGCTGAAAATCACCTACATAGTAGGTTTTATTAGCGCCGTTTTCTGTAAAACCAACTACGAAACCATCTACCTGTGAAAGAATTGTTTTTGGAGCAATAGCAGCATCTGAACCACTAAATCCTGGTCTATTTGCAGTCATACCATTACCAACTTTTCTAAAGTTTTTAGCAAGATCTGACCACTTGAATTCAAGCCACGCGCCTGAAGCCGGAACTTTTACATTGTATTGAGGATTATCATACCAAAAAGCACCGTAATTTGCATGTGTACCATTTGCATCAACGGTATCAAGCGCAAATGTAAAGTTGTTTGTGCCTGTTACATTAACGCCTGAATCTGCATCGCCTTTAATCCAAACTCTAAATCCTAATGAATTTGAAAATTTTTCGCCAAGCGAATCATCAAAGTAATAAATACCTGATTGATCCCAATCACTACGGGTGTATTTCAATGCATCAAGCTCAGCATCGTAAGAATGTGATGATACATTGTAAGAAAGGGTAAGACCTTTTTTATAAGATGAATACCCACTAAGTTTTACGCCATCGTAATCAGACATATCAATTACTGTGTCGTAATAATAGGTTGTGTCTGCAGAACCAAATGCCATTGGCACGATTGCACACACCATTAAAATTGAAAGTAAAATTGCTAAAAATTTTCTCATAATAATATCCTCCTTAAATTTTTTAACTTAAACTAGAATTATGAGATTTTACCATATTCATCTTATCACACATGAATTTAAATGTACATTGCAAAACGCATTTAAAAACCTTGCATTTTCCGTAATGTTGTTGTATAATAAATTTAGGTGGTGAATTTATGGAAAGTTTTGCTTATGAATTTAACAATTTAAGTATTTATTATCATAATAAAAAGCGTGAAGAACTCAAAGAAATTAAGACAAATAGCCAAAAAGAAGGTTATGTTTATGATAACGCAAATATTGAAATTATATTTTTAAAAAAAGGTGTTTGGAAGTTGTCTTATAAAGGAAAATCTTTTGATGCTTTTGATGGGTGTATTTTTTGTGCTGATGTAGGTAATGCCTTTAGTGTAAAACCAAACGATAATTATGATAACGAAATATTTATGATAAAATTTTTGCCAAAGCTTTTTATTGACCAAGGCAAAAAGGAGTTATATGATTTTTTAAAAAGTGGCAACGTTTTTTTTACCCCATCTAACTATTCAAACACAACTTTACCTTCGATTTTTAGAGATTTAAAAACTTATTTGAGTGAAGGGCGCACTTTCTCATTTATGGAAACTGCAGTTGCGCATATTCTTTGTGAATTAAACAGGGTAAAAAATTCTAATGCAGAAAATTTAGTATCTAAAGCGCCTCAAATTAGCATTGTTAATTTCATAAAAAGGAATTATCAAAGTGAAATTACTATGAAAACCTTAACCAATGAGTTTAATATTAGCGAAAGCACAATAAATTATGTTTTAAAATTGATGACAAACAAATCTTTTAAACAATATTTGACTGAAGTTCGGCTTAAAAACGCAAGAACTTTACTTGCCAAAGGTAAAGACGCAAATGATGTTTATACGCTTTGTGGATTTAAAGATTACTCTGTTTTTTATAAAGCGTACAGAAAACATTTTGGCAAATCACCTAAACAAGACAAATTAAAACACGAACATTGGCCACTAATATGATATCTAAAAACTAACTGAAAATATTACAAAAAATCAGCTACCACAAAAATAGTGGTAGCTGATTTTATTTCTATTTACCATTTATCATTTTCATAAGGGTCGTATTTTGTTGTTGGCTCTACTGGTGTTGTAGGGTCTGTTACATCTTCAAAAGATGAAGCAATAATATCAAGAGATTCATATTTTTCTAATGTGATTTCAATTTTTTCAAATTTCATTTTTAATTTCCTCCCTTGATTAGTCATTTGCAGCAGCCCAAGTATCAACTAAAGCTTTTGTATTTTCATCTAATTCAGCGTAACCACCCTTTGCATCTGCAATGTAAGCATCCGCAACACCTGCTAAGTTACGAACTGAAGTTTGTTTAGCATAATATGTTACACCATCAATTACAACGTAAGCACGAGCAATATAATCACGAGCAAGGTTGCCTGTTGCTTCATTATAAGCATTTGAAGATTTAAGATTTACGATTGAACCAACGATTTTGTTGCCATCCCAAAGAGCATTTTCTTTGAAGTTATAAGGAACTTTGATATGGTCATCTTCCATTGTGAAAAATTCGCCTTGCACCAAATCTTTTGGAGCGATGATGATACCCATTTCTGTTGCATTAGAAATGTCGCCATTTACTGTTGCATAGAATCTCATACCATTAACTTCGTTAAGACGGATTGAAGCGCCATCATCAGTTGAAATAAGGTCTGTTGTAGCGCCATCTTGTTCTACTGGAACAGGAACTGTTGTAGTTGTAGTTGGTTCTTCATATTCGCCAACCTTTGTAAGAACGAAGCTGTGAAGATAAATTTGTCTTTTTTCTGTAGTTGCAGTTGGAGTAATAGACACGTTTACATTGTCTACACCGTTAGCGGTAAATGTAGCGTTAAAAGCATGTTCTGTTATCTTTAAACCTGTTGTGTTTAAACAGTTAACTTCGCCAAGAGCTACACCATTAGCAACAACATCAAAAGCACCTCTATTGAAGTTGTTATCTGCAGTGATAAGAGTGAGGGCATATTCACCGGCAGGAACATTTTTAAGCCCAAATTCAAGAGCAACGTTAACGTTTGAATGGTTCCAAGAAGCTATGTTATAACCGGCAATTAAAGTTGAATTTTTGCCTAATTCACCACCTACAACTTTGATAACCATATTATCGGTTTCAACTGTAGCGGCATCTTTGCCAGGAGGGTTAATTTGGCTTGCCATGTTATCGTAAATAACATAAGAATAAGAATCTGCATCATCAGGAACAGGAGTTGATGGTGTTGGAACTGTAGTTGTAGTAGTTGTTGTTGTAGTAGTTGTTGTTACTGTTGAAGATTCTGGCTCTTGTGACTCTCCGCCATCAACTTTAGTAAGAACAATGCTGTGAAGGTAAATTTGTCTGCTTGTTGTTGTTGCAGTTGGAGTAACAGTTACATTTACATTATCTACACCGTTAGCGGTAAATGTAGTGGTAAGAGCATGTTCTGTTATCTTTAAACCTGTTGTGTTCAAACAGTTTACTTCGCCTAAAGCAACATCATTTGCAGTAATATCAAACGCACCTCTTGATTTGTTGTTATCTGCAGTGATAAGTGTTAAAGCATATTCACCGGCAGGAACATTTTTAAGCCCAAATTCAAGAGCGATGTTCTCGCTTGAATTGTTCCAAGAAGCTATGTTATAACCGGCAATTAAATTTGGATTTTTGCCTAAAAGACCACCTACAACTTTGATAACCATATTATCGGTTTCAACTGTAGCGGCATCTGTGCCAGGAGGGTTAATTTGGCTTGCCATGTTATCAAAAATAACATAAGAATAAGTGTCTGCAGCAGCTACTGTGGTTGCAATGACACTTAAAAGCATTACAATTGATAATAAAATTGAAAAGATTTTTTTCATAAGTAAAATTCTCCTTTTAAAAGATTTCGTGGTTTTTACACATACACATTATAAAATATATTTTTTTGATTTTCCATTGCAAAGATGAACCGTTTTCCTTGACAAATAGAACTTTGATTGATATAATCAAATAAACGAGGTGATTATTGTGTCAAATCAAGGCGATAAACCATTTGAATATTGCGGTGGTTTTAATTCTCCTGAATTAGAATTTGATTTCTTTTTAGCAAAACAAAAAGCAGTAGAAAATATATATTATAAATTCGATAGAAATGCATATACCTTAATTTATATAGAACACGGAAGAGCAGGTATCCGCTATAACAACTGTTCTGTTGAGTTAAACGAGAATGATATGTTTTTGTGTAAACCTTATGAACGCTTTGAGCTATTTTCATTAAAAAACGATGAAACGGTATTTTTTGTTGTTATAAATATTCATCCTTCTGTGTTGGAAGAATGTAATAAAACAAGCAAAGTTTATAGGGTTTTTGAACCGAGAGAAAATGATAAAATATGTGTATATAAATCTGAAGAAATTTCAAAAGCAACTGTTTTTTTCGAAAAAGCAAAAGAGTATCAAGGTCTTCAGTTTCCTATTGATATTTACAAATCACTTGTTACATTGATATTGTTTGAATTGAGCAGAATTTATGATAAATCTCATCAAAATATTCCTGCAAAATTTTCACACGAATACGACCTTAAAATTTATGCCTTTATTTTTGCAAAAGCATTAACGAAAATTAAAATTCAAGATGTTTTGGATGAGTTTTTTGTATCAAAAAAGTATGTAGATAAAGTGTGTAAAAAGTTTTATGGTTCAAATTTTAGCGGTATGATTAGAAGTATAAGAATGTGGGCTGCAAGAGGTTTTATTATGGACAATAAAACAAATAAATTAGAAAAAATTGCAGAACTTTGTGGCTATAATGATTATTCGGTATTTTACAAAAACTATAAAAACTATTTTGGTGTTACCCCAAAAGAAGATATGATGTTTTACAAAGAAAATCGAAAATTTTTATCATAAACAATTTCCACATAAACCACGAAGGCAGACAAATTGAAAACACAATAAATATCCACCCGCATAGCGGCTGGTTTTTCATTTTCGGGCATAGCCCTAATGTTACAAGCGACGCACAAGTGCGTTTAAAATTGACCTGCCAGTCATGCGTTTGTTACTTGCCACCCATAAATGGGTTGATTCAACTGCTTAAACTAGCACTAATGCCTCCC
>JAZRPX010000227.1:0-6965 GCA_045649445.1 Acutalibacteraceae bacterium
ATGGTTTAAAAGAAAAAATATATAAAAATAGTTTAAAATTGCTTGAATTTGCAATATAAGTTTGTTATAATATAATAGATAAATTTTAAGCGTTTTTTGGAGGGTGAATATGTCGGATTTTGAAAGCCAGGTTCATCAAAATGACGATTTGGCTCCTTATTATTTTCATCAAGGAACATCAAACCGTGCTTATGAGTATTTAGGCGCACATTTTACCGAGATTGATGGTGAAAAAGGTGTAATGTTCAGAGTTTGGGCGCCAAATGCTGTTTCAGTTTCGGTTGTTGGCTCGTTTAATAATTGGTCTGATAATGCCGATGTGATGGAAAAAGATGAAGAAAATCAAATTTTCTGCAAATTTATAAAAGGCGTTAGTGAGTTTGATGCTTATAAATATTGCATTGTTCCAAAAGATAAGTCCGAAGGTGAAAAACTTTATAGGGCAGACCCTTATGCGTTTCATAGTGAAACTCGTCCTGCAAACGCTTCAAAGGTTTATGATATAAACGGTTTTAGATGGACAGATAGCGCTTATATGAAAAAGCGCGAAAAGAAAGATGTTTTAAATTCACCTATTAATATATACGAGGTGCATTTGGGCTCTTGGCGAAGAAATGAAAACGATAGTTTTTATGATTATGTGCGCCTTGGTGAAGAATTATCAGATTATTGTCTTGATATGGGCTATACTCATATTGAAATAATGCCTGCGCTTGAGCATCCTTTTGATGGCTCTTGGGGTTATCAGGTAACAGGGTATTATGCGCCAACATCACGCTATGGCACACCGAAAGATTTTATGAAATTTGTTGATATATGTCATAAAAAAGGCATTGGCGTTATAATGGATTGGGTGCCTGCTCATTTTCCTAAAGATGCTCATGGGCTTCGTCATTTTGATGGTTCGGCTTTATATGAATATGCAGACCCTAGAAAAGGCGAGATGAAAGAATGGGGAACAATGGTGTTTGATTGGGGCAGAAATGAAGTTATTTCTTTCCTTGTTTCAAATGCTTATTATTGGATTAAAGAGTATCATATTGATGGTATTAGAGTTGATGCCGTTTCATCAATGCTTTATCTTGATTATGGTAGAAAAGATGGAGAGTGGATTGCTAATGAATATGGTGAAAATAAAAATTTAGAAGCAATTGAATTCTTTAGAAAACTTAATAAAGCAGTGCTTTCTGATTTCCCTGGCGTTATGATGGTTGCCGAAGAGTCAACCGCTTGGCCGAATGTTACAAAGCCGGGTGAAGATGGTGGATTAGCGTTTAACTTCAAATGGAATATGGGTTGGATGAATGATATGCTTTCGTATATGTCGCTTGACCCGTTGTTTAGAAAAGATAATCATAGCAAATTAACATTTAGCTTTTTCTATGCTTTTTCTGAAAACTTTATTTTGCCACTTTCGCACGATGAGGTTGTTCACGGAAAATGCTCAATGATAAATAAAATGCCAGGGCTTTATCACGATAAGTTTAAAAATTTGCGCACCTTTTATACTTATATGATGGCGCATCCTGGTAAAAAACTTACATTTATGGGGCAAGAATTTGCTCAATTTATTGAATGGAATTATGAAAAACAACTTGATTGGTTGTTGCTTGACTATGAAATCCATGCTCAAACAAAAACTTTTGTAAAAGCGTTAAATGAGTTTTATAAAAACACTCCTGCGCTTTGGCAAAATGATTATAACTGGGAGGGATTTTCTTGGATTTCTGCAGATGATAACGAGCAGAGCGTAATTGCATTTCGTAGAATGGATAACAAGAAAAAAGAGATTATCACGGTTTGTAATTTTGTTCCTGTTAGAAGAGAAAAATATCGAATCGGTGTTCCAAAGCCAGGTACTTATAACGTTGTGTTCAATACAGATAAATCTGAATTCGGTGGCGAAGATTTAGTTAAATTTAATTCTTATAAAGCCGAAAACAAACCTATGCATGGCTTAGATTACTCAATTGAACTTGATTTAGCGCCACTTAGCGCAATCTATCTTGAACATAAACCTGCTGTTAAGAAAACAACTAAAAAGCAAAGTGCTAAAAAAGTTTTAGCAACAAAGTAAAGTATGTAATTAGAAATGAAAATATAGTGAATTAAGGAGAAAAAGTTTATGAAAAGAAGAACAGAGTGTGTTGCAATGCTTCTTGCAGGCGGTGAGGGTAGCCGTCTTGGCGTGTTAACACGAAAGGTTGCAAAACCTGCAATCCCTTTTGGTGGAAAATATAGAATTATAGATTTTCCGCTTTCAAACTGTATAAATTCAGGTATTGACACAGTTGGTGTTTTAACTCAATATCAACCACTTGAACTTAATAGTTATATCGGTTCAGGCGCGCCTTGGGATTTAGATAGAATGAATGGTGGCGTTGCAATTTTGCCACCTTATCAGAAAAAAGTTGGTACAGATTGGTACACAGGTACTGCTAACGCTATTTATCAAAATATTTCTTACATTGATAATTTTAATCCAAAATATGTTCTTATTCTTTCGGGTGACCATATTTATAAAATGGATTACGCTAAAATGATTAAGTATCATAAAGAGCGAGATGCGGCTTGTACTATTGCTGTAATGAACGTTCCTATGGAAGAAGCGCCTAGATTTGGTATTATGAACACAAACGAAGATAACAGTGTTTATGAATTTGAAGAAAAACCAGCTCAACCAAAATCAAATAAAGCATCAATGGGTGTTTATATATTTAATTGGGAAGACCTTAAAAAATATCTTATTTTAGATGAAGAAGATGAAGAATCTTCAAACGATTTTGGTAAAAACATTATTCCGCTTATGCTTAATGATGGCAAAAAGTTGTTTGCTTATGAATTTGATGGCTATTGGAAAGATGTTGGAACAATTGATAGCTTGTGGGATGCTAATATGGATATCTTAAATCCAAATATTCCGCTTGACCTTGATGATAAAAAGTGGAGAATTTATGCTAGAAACAAAGCGTTGCCACCACATTTTGTTGCTGATACTGCAAATGTTCAAAATTCACTTATTTCTGATGGTTGCGAAGTTTACGGCGATGTTTATGATTCTGTGCTATTTAGTGGTGCAGAGGTTGAAGAGGGCGCTGAAGTTAGTTATTCAGTAATTATGCCTGGCGCTAAAATCAAAAGCGGAGCAGTTGTTAAGTATTCAATTATAGCGCAAAATGCAGTTGTTGAATCTGGCGCAAAAGTAGGCGATAGCCCTGAAAACTTTAAAAATGATATTGATAATTGGGGTATTACTACTGTTGGTCCGGAATTTGTTGTAAAAGAAAATACAACTATTTTGCCAAAAGAAATGGTAGAGGCGTAAAGAAAGGGGTAAAAAGATATGTTAACAAATGTAATGGGAATAATTTTTGGAAATTCTAATGATGTAACTTTGAATGACCTTACTTCTATCAGAGCGCTTTCTTCTGTGCCTTTTGGCGGAAGATATAGACTTATTGACTTTGCTTTATCTGCTTATGTAAATGCAGGTATTTCAAAAGTAGGTATTATTACAAAGCAGAATTATAAATCTTTGGCAGACCATATCGGTAGTGGCAGACCTTGGGATTTAGCCCGTAAAAACGGTGGTATCACAATGCTCACACCATATGCTCTTTCAAATGCAGGTATGTATAAAGATAGAATTGATGCGCTCGATGGCGCTCTTGATTATCTTCAATATGCAAATGAAGAATATGTTGTTGTTTCTGATGCTCATATTGTTTCGAATTTTTCTATTGAAGATTTAGTTGATTATCATATTGAAAAAGGCGCTGATATCACAGTTGCTTATAAAAAAGATGAAGAAACTCAAACATATATTAATATAGAAGATGCTCGCGCAAAAGCGTTTAATAAGAATCAAACAACAGAAGATAAAAATGGTTATCTTGAAACATTTGTAATTTCAAGGCAGTTGCTTATAAAACTCGTTGAAGAAGCAACAACTCATAATTACACTGATTTAATTGTTGATATCTTCCATAGAAAAGCAGATACTCTTAATATCGCTTGTTATGAAGTTACCGATTATACAAAAATGGTAACAAATATTGAAAGCTTCTTTGATATTAATATGGATTTGTTGAATAAAGAAGTTAGAAAAGAGTTGTTTAATTCTGATGCTCCTGTTTACACAAAACTTCGTGATGAAATGCCAACAAAATATGGCTTTAATTCAAAGGTTGAGAATTCACTTGTAGGCGAAGGTTGTGTAATAGAAGGTGAAGTTAAAAATTCTATCATTTTCCGTGGCGTAAAGGTTGGCAAAGGCGCAAGAGTGGAAAATTGTATCTTGATGCAATCTTGCGAGGTTGGGGATAATACACAGCTTGATTATGTTATCGCTGATAAGAATGTTGTGTTTAAAGATGGCAGAACACTTATGGGTTGCCGTTCATTCCCAATGGTTATTGGTAAGAATTTAACAGTTTAATTGATTTTTAAAGGTAAAAGCGGAGTTTTAAACTTCGCTTTTCCTTTTTATTAAAGGGATTTGTAATATATTTAGTGCTATTTGTAAAATAGTATCACAATATCTCGGCTTTTGAAAAAAGTTGAATATTTTTTTAAAAAAATGCTTGACCTTTAGGGGTAAAATGTGGTATTATAGTTCTACCTCTGACAAAGGGCTTTTTTTATGTGCCAAAAAAGTTCATGTGAGGGAGGCAAAAATTATCCAAAAATAAAACTGGAGGTGCCGTCATGAGAGTAAAAATTACTTTGGCTTGTACAGAATGTAAACAACGCAATTATGACACAGTCAAAAACAAAAAGAACGACCCTGACAGACTTGAAATGAACAAGTATTGCAGATTCTGCAAAAAACACACCCTTCATAAAGAAACAAAGTAAGAGGTGGCGTTATGAAGAATAATATACTTTCGACATTTTTCAAGGCGCTTGTTTGCGTAGGTTCAGTTGCAGTAATTACATTGTTTTTCTTTAACTTTGTAAATGTTGGTGAATATGCGTTAACAGGTTTTGAGTCAGCTTTTAGTTCAAAGCAAACAGTTGCAGGACAAGAAGTTAACACATTTAAAAGTGCTTGGTATATGTTCGCATTTTTGCTTAACGTGTTTACTTTAGTATTCGCAGCAACAAACTTTAAGGTTAAAGGCGCAAAATATGCTTCATTTGGATTCTCAATTGCAGCATTTGTTAACATGTGTGTTATTTATTTCGCAAATCCTATCACAATGTATTTCGATAAGAGAACATACATTGAAGGCGCAAAAGACCTTGTAATTGCAACAGAAGCAATTACTAAAGAACTTCCATTCTTGTTAGCTTTAATCGGCGCAGGCGTGGTAATGATACTTGCAACAGTATCAATGTTAGTTTCTGATAATGCTGAGGTTTCAGTATCTAATGGCACAAAGATTACTATTCCAAGACGTATTAAAAGATTCTTTAAAGATTACAAGAGAGAACTCAAAAACATTGTTTGGCCATCAAGACAGACAGTACTTAAAAACTTTTTAGTTGTTATTGTAATGTGTGCAATTGTTGGTGCTTACATTTGTTTGCTTGACTTTGGTCTTGCATCATTCTTGGAATTCATCGTTGGCCTTAAAGGTTAATGATTAGTTCTAAATTAGTTTAAGGAAAGGGATGAATCTTAAATGTCAGAGCCTAAATGGTATGTAATTCACACTTATTCGGGTTATGAAAATAAGGTAGCGGATTCAATTGAAAAAATTGTTGAAAACCGTGGGCTTCAAGATTATATCTATGAAGTAAAAATCCCAACAGAAACCGTAACAGAGGTTAAAGATGGCAAAGAGCGTCAATATGAGAGAAAAGTTTTCCCAGGTTATGTTCTTGTCAAAATGATTGTAACGGATGAATCGTGGTTTATCGTTCGTAACATTCGTGGTGTAACCGGTTTTGTAGGTGCTTCTTCTACAGCGCCTGTCCCTTTATCTGATAAAGAGGTAGAGGCACTCGGCGTTGAAAACAACGAAATTATTGTTAACTTTAAAGTTGGTGATAATGTAAATATTATCGATGGTCCGCTTGAGGGCTTTGTCGGTGTTGTTGATGAAATTGAACCTGATAAAAACTATGTTAAGGTTATTCTTTCTATGTTCGGTCGTGAAACTCCTGTAGAACTTGAGTTAACTCAGATTGAACTTGTTTAAATAATCTGCGGTAATGCCGCATATTATATGGGCGAAATGCCCTGGAGGAGAAATCCTCTGTGGGAGGAAAGAGAATATGACTCTTTCCGCCGTAACCACGTATTTTGGAGGTGCTAAGAAATGGCTCAGAAAATTACCGGCTATATCAAACTTCAAATTCCTGCCGGAAAAGCTACTCCTGCACCACCTGTTGGTCCTGCATTGGGTCAGCACGGTGTAAACATCATGGCTTTTACCAAGGAATTCAATGAACGTACAAAAAACGACGCAGGCCTTATTATTCCTGTTGTTATTACAGTTTATGCAGATCGTTCATTCACATTTGTAACTAAAACTCCACCAGCTGCAGTGCTTATTAAAAAAGCTTGTGGCATTGAGAAAGCTTCAGGCGTTCCAAACAAGGATAAAGTTGCAAAAATTACCGGAGAGCAGGTTAAAAAAATCGCAGAGCAGAAAATGCCTGACTTGAATGCAGCAAACATTGAAACAGCTTGTTCAATGATTGCTGGTACAGCAAGAAGCATGGGCATTGAAGTTGTCGATTAATGTTCCCGGGTGGGAGGAAAAATCCGTAAATACCACTCTATAGGGAGGAAAAATTAATGAAACACGGCAAAAAGTATGTAGATAGTGCAAAGAAAATCGAATCTGCAAAATTATATGATACAGATGAGGCTATTGCACTCGCAGTTGCATCTAAAACTGCAAAATTTGATGAAACAGTTGAAGTTCACGTTCGTTTGGGCGTTGACTCAAGACACGCTGACCAACAAGTAAGAGGCGCAGTTATCTTACCAAACGGTACAGGTAAAGACGTTC
>JAZRPX010000228.1:0-5128 GCA_045649445.1 Acutalibacteraceae bacterium
ATTTGCTTTAGTTTTAGAAAAAAATTATCATTTCAAACAAATTCACAGCTTTTAAGATGGTTGCGACTCGCTCACCATGACACGCTGTTGGTTAATTTGTAATCGTAGGGGCGAACTGTGTTCGCCCGTTTTGTTTCTTCGGGAGGAGCAGAGCCCCTCCCCTACGAGTTTAGATGAGATTATAACAAAAAAGAGCGTTCCAAAAAGGAACGCTCTTTAATTTTAAAATTAGTGGCAGATTGCCATTTCTGTATCTTTATCGAAGAGATGAATTTTCTCTGGCTCGATAGTGATATCAATTTCTTCGCCCATTTTAGCTGTTGTTAATGGAGCAACTCTTGCGATAAGACGGTGGCCTTCGCAATTTACATAAAGATATGTTTCAGCACCCATAAGCTCTGTTACTTCAACGTTAGCTACAACTTTACCATCTGGGAATTCTTTAAGAAGTTTTGGCTCATCATGAATATGTTCAGGACGAATACCCATAACAACTTCTTTATCAACATAATTTTCAAGAACGCCTTTTTCATTCTTGTATGCTGGAAGTTTAATTTTAAATTTAACACCAAGACGACGCTTTGTATCTTCTGAACCGAATTCTACATAGAAATCATCGCCCTCTTTACGAACAACTGAATCGATAAAGTTCATTTGTGGTGAACCGATAAAGCCAGCAACGAATGTGTTGCAAGGGATATCGTAAAGATGTTGAGGAGTGTCAACTTGTTGAATCAAACCATCTTTCATAACAACGATTCTATCAGCCATTGTCATAGCTTCTGTTTGGTCATGAGTTACGTAGATGAATGTTGTACCAAGTCTTTGATGGAGCTTTGTAAGCTCTGTTCTCATTTGAGCACGGAGTTTAGCATCAAGGTTTGACAAAGGTTCGTCAAGCAAGAATACTTGTGGCTCACGAACGATAGCACGACCGAGCGCTACACGTTGACGCTGACCACCAGAAAGCGCCTTTGGTTTTCTATCAAGTAAGTGAGAAATGTCAAGAATACGAGCTGCTTCTTCAACTCTTCTTTTAATTTCATCACGAGGAGTTTTACGAAGTTTAAGACCGAATGCCATATTATCAAAAACTGACATATGAGGATAAAGCGCATAGTTTTGGAATACCATTGCAATATCTCTGTCTTTTGGGGCTACGTCATTCACAAGACGATCGCCTATGTAAAGCTCACCTTCTGAAATCTCTTCAAGACCGGCAATCATACGAAGAGTTGTTGATTTACCGCAACCTGAAGGACCTACTAATACAATAAATTCTTTATCTTTGATTTCAAGGTTGAAATCTGAAACAGCAATAACGCCGCCAGGGTATTTTTTATAAATACCTTTTAAAGATAAACCTGCCATTTTATTTCCTCCTAATTATAAAAAAGCGCATACGCCTTTATTCTGTTATATCATAATACCACAAATTTGCAAAAATTTCAACATTTTTATATGACAAAAAACACGCATTAAACTTATGCAATATTCACAATAAAAATTGCCAAATAGTGATATTTCGGCAATTTCTTCGTCAATTTGTTAAAAAAGTGTTAAAAACTCAACTTTTACTCTAACGCCATAAACGCTAGATTTTTATCAATTATTTGCGCTTGTCCTACTTCTAAATTTTCAGGCAAACAAAGTTTACCAATGCTTAATCTATGCAACTTTTCAACCTTGTTATCAATAGCGCCCGCCATTCTTTTTATTTGATGATATTTGCCTTCTTTAACAATAAAATCAACTGTTCTTTTATCATCACTCACAACCTCAACTCTTGCAGGCAAAAGTTTTGTATCGTCTGCCAAAGTTAAACCGTTTTCGATTTTACTTATACCACCTTCATCTATTGGGTCTGCTAATACTGCGCGATAACGCTTTTCTACATTTGATTTTGGTGAAATTACTTTATGTGAAAATTCGCCATCATTAGTAATTATCAAAAGCCCTGTTGTGTCTTTATCAAGTCGACCAACACAAAAAAGGTCTTTGCGCTTTAAAGCGTCTGGCAAAACATCAACTGCGTAAGGAAAATTTCCTTTATCATCACAAACAACGCCTTGACTTTTATTCATAATAATATAAACTTCTGTTGAAAAGTTTAATTTTTCGCCATCAACAACAATTTCATTTTTTTCATCAACTTTTGTATCAAACGCTTTTATTCTAACACCATCAACATAAACCTTGCCGATTTTAATAAGACGGCGTGAATCAGAACGCGAAACGCACATTAAATTTGAAATAACTTTATCTAATCTTTCCATTTTTTAAATTATCTTTCTTATCTCTTTTTCAAAATACTCTGCGAGGGTTTTATAGCCAATTTCAACAAAATGAATTCCATCATTTGCTTGCATAATATCTTCATTTTCATCTGTAAACAAATCGGTACTTGCTAAATCAAACAAATAAACATCGTTGTTTTTAGCAAATTCTCTTACAAAGTCAACCGCTGCATTCACCCTTGGCGCAAAACCATAATTTGAAAATTCGGGATTTACAGTTACATGAGGCGGAGTTACAACACAAATTTTTGCGTTTTTTGATTGCTCTTTACATTTGTTGACGATTTTTTCATAATCTTTGTTTGCAGAGGTATCTTGGTTCACTTCTAATCCACCATTTGAACCAAGCATTATAACAACAACATCAGCGCCTGTTACATCAACGCCACCATCATTGTAAATTCCCCAAAAATGAGATGGATTAACACCGCAAAAACCGAAATTTTCAACTTCCCAACCAGTATTTTGCGCTAAAAAGTAAGGGTAGTTTTTCTCATTTACATTAGCGATACCAGATTTGCCTTTTACACCATAATCGCCCTCGGTTAAACTATCACCTAAACAACAAATTTTCATAATTTTTCTCCTATATTTTAAATCCATGCATAAAACCATTAAGTTCGGTTGAATGAATATCTCCACCGATAATTTTACCTTCTCTTACAAGAAGTGTTGCAAAAACATATTCTGAATTTTGAGGATAATTATTAATCTTTAAATTATAAAGTTTTACCCTCTCACCACAGTATTTTTGCAAATCAAACCCTTGCGAGAGTTGAATATTATTATACGCTTTATAAACATTATCAAATTCACTTGGTATAACAGTATCTTTGACTGTTTCGCTCGTTTTATCAACCTGCCAACCAAATTGATTTAAAAACGCTATTCTTTGAGTTTTTGTTTTAGCTTGTAAAATTTCAGGCGCCTTATTATTTTTCTTTAGATATGTAGCAGAAAAAATAAGCAAAGGCACCAAGCAAATACAAACTGCAACTAAAACTTTCTCTTTGGTTAATTTTAAAATAAATCCTGGCATAAAATCAAGTCCTTTTAACATAATTAATACATTGTATGCTAAAAGGACAAGAATTATTAACTATTTATTAAATGCCATAAACGCTTTATAAGCCATATACAAATCAAGCTTTGAAATAACTTCGAATGGTGCGTGCATTGATAATACAGGCACACCAAGGTCAACAGTTTCAACATCCATATTTGCAATGTATTTTGCAACTGTTCCGCCGCCACCTGCATCTACTTTACCAAGCTCACCTGTTTGCCAAACAACACCATTGTTGTTAAGCAAATTTGAAACAAATCCCATATATTCAGCAGAAGCATCAGATGTGCCACCTTTGCCACGAGAACCAGTATATTTTGTTATAACAACGCCTTTGTTAATAAAAGACATATTCATCTTTTCTGAAACATCGGCAAATGTTGGGTCATGCGCTGCGTTAACATCGGCAGACAAACATTTTGAATTGCGAAGCACCCTATAACCTTGTGTTCCGTTTGCAAAAGCCAAATCGTTAACAAAGTTTTTAAGATAATCACACAAAAGACCTGTGTTACCATCTGAACCTGTTTCTTCTTTATCTGCAAGAACAGTAACCGTTGTGAATTCAGGAGTTTTTGTATCAATTACTGCTCTTAATGCAGGATAAGCGCAAACTCTGTCATCATGACCATAACCACCAACTAATGAACGGTCAAAGCCGATATCACAAGCGTCGTAAGCAGGAACAAACTCAAACTCTGCAGCTCTAAAATCTGCTTCACAAAATCCATATTTTTCATTGATAATCTTCATCAAATTAAGTTTATCTGCTTCTGAAGTTTCATCTTCTTTAAATGGGCGAGAGCCGATTAAAATATTAAGTTCTTCACCTCTAATGCCATCAGACAATGTTCTTTTGCCTTGCTCTGCGCCTAAATGTGGCAACAAATCTGTGATAACAAATTTAGGATCGCTTTCTTTATCACCAATGGCTACTTCTATTTTTTCACCTTTTGCATTGATAACAACACCATAAAGACAAAGAGGCATAGCAGTCCATTGATATTTTTTGATACCACCATAATAATGAGTTTTGAAGTAACCGAGTTCATCTGCCTCATACAAAGGATTTGCCTTTAAATCTATTCTTGGCGAATCAATATGAGCAGCAACTATTCTAACGCCATCAGTAATAGGACGAGTGCCGATAACTGATAAAATGACCGCCTTATCTCTTTGATTTACAAAAACTTTATCACCGGCGTTATATTTTTTATCAGGGTCAAACTCTACAAAGCCGTTTTCTTTTGCTTGTTTGATAGCATTTTTCACACAAAGACGCTCGGTTTTTGAACAATTTAAAAATTCAATATAACCTTTTGCAAAAGCATCAATTTCTTCTTCGCATTTCTCATCAATTTTGAAATAACCGTTTTTATTATCTAAAAACAATTCTTCTTTTAAATTTTGAGCAACTGTTTTTTCTTCCATATTATAATTCTCCTTCATAAATTTCTTCATACTTATCTATTGTTTTTAAAACCTTGCTAACATAAGTAGATGTGTCAGCATAAGGTATTTTTTTAAGTGTTTTACCATCATCCGAATACTCGGCATTTTTCAACCATTTGTAAGTAATATTTCTGCCTGCGTGGTAAGCAGCTATCACAGTTTTAGTATCACCAAAATCATCATAAAGCAAACGCAATAATCTACAACCGGCTTGAATATTTTTTTCGGCATCAAAAAGATAACTTAAATCATTTTCGCTATCCTTATATTTTGAACAAACCCATTCAAAAGTTTCATTCGTTAGTTGCATTAA